>JAYVZM010000365.1:0-20403 GCA_043783345.1 Verrucomicrobiota bacterium | reverse complement strand
CTATCGGGATTTTTTGGGATGCTGGGCGGTGGAATCAGGGGGCGTGGATTTCGCTAGGCGTAATCGGCATGGGAGTCGGATTTCTCCTCGGCTCGTCGATCAAAATGCTTTCGAAGCCTAAGGGAGAAAACAGGGAAGCTTGCGGGCCGGGCGCGGGAGGCTAGAACGACGACGGGAAAGTCACGGCCGAAGACGTCGCGCAATTATTGGCCAGCTCGCCGCCGCGGCGGCGCCGAAGCCCCCCGCGCGGCCTCAGCTCAGGATCTGGCGGAGGCTTTCGAGGTCGAGCACCGTGGCGAGGGACTCCTCCTGCACGACGGCGGAGGCGAGGGCGGCCTTGTCGCGCTGGAGGGCGCGGATCTTTTCCTCGACCGTGCCGCGGGCGAGCAGCCGGTAGGCGATCACCTGGTTGCGCTGGCCGATGCGGTGCGTGCGGTCGATGGCCTGCGCCTCCACCGCGGGATTCCACCACGGATCGTAGAGCACCACGTAGCTGGCGGCGGTCAGATTGAGCCCGGAGCCGGCGGCCTTCAGCGAGAGCAGGAACACCGGAATCGCCGGGTCGCCCTGGAAGCGGTCCACGAGCGCCTGGCGGTTTTCCGTCTGGCCGGTGAGCATCAGGTGCGCGATCTCGCGCTTGACGAGTTCCTCGCGGATGAGCTCGAGCATCGTGACGAATTGTGAGAACACCAAAACCTTGTGGCCCTCCGCGATGAGGGGCTCGAGGGTTTCGAGCAGAGCGTCGAGCTTGGCGCTCGAAGGCTCCCCCCCGCCGGCCGGGCCGCCGCCGATGAGGCGGGGATCGCAGCAGATCTGGCGGAGCCGGAGAAGGGACTGGAGGATGTTGAAGCGCTGGGCGTCGAACGCGCGTGCGCCCGACACGCCGAGGAGGATCTGGCGGGCGCGTTTCAGTTCGGCGTCGTAGAGCGTGCGCTGCGGGCCCTCGAGTTCGCAGACGATTTCCTCCTCGATGCGGGGCGGCAGGTCGCGGGCGACCTGGTTTTTGGTGCGCCGGAGCAGAAAATGGCGCACGCGGGCGGCGAGGCGGGTCCGGGCGGCGGCGGGATCGGCCCGGTCGTCGTAGAGCCGCTTGAAGGCGCCCTGGCTGCCGAGCAGGCCGGGCATGGCGAAGGCGAAGAGACTCCAGAGATCGAGCAGCCGGTTTTCCACCGGCGTGCCGGTGAGCACCAGCCGGTGGGTGGAGCGAAGCGCCCGGGCGGCGAGGGCGGTGGCGCTGCCGGGATTCTTGATGTTCTGGCCCTCGTCGAGAATCACGGCGTCCCAGTGGCTCGTGGCGAAGGTGCCGGGATTGAGGCGAAGCTGCGCGTAGTTGGCGATGACCAGGTGCGTGCCGGGACCGGTGGCGGCGGCGCTTTGCGGCGAGGCGGGATCGAACACCGTGGCGCGCAACGTGGGCGCGAAACGGGCGGTTTCGAGCGGCCAGTTGGTGGTGACGGATTTCGGGCAGACGACGAGGGCGCGGAACGGTTTCGCCGGATCGCGCGCGGCGAGCCAGACGAGCCACACGAGGGCCTGCACGGTCTTGCCGAGACCCATGTCGTCGGCGAGCACGCCGCCCAGGCCGTGGTGGGAGAGCCAGGCGAGAAACTCGAAGCCTTCGCGCTGATAGGGGCGCAGCTCGGCGGTGATGGTGGCGGGCACGGGCGGCGGGGGCTGCGACCGCAGCTCGATGGCACGGACGCGCAGCTGCTCCCACGCGCGCGCGGCGAACACTTCGCGCAGGCTCTCGTCGCTGGCGAGTTGCAGCGCGTGAAAACGGTGGTGCTCGCCCAAGGTCGGGGTCTCGGCGAGCCCGAGGGCGATGAGCCGCGCCTGTTGCGCCTCATCGTTGCCGAGCTTGAGCCGGCGCCAGCCTTTGCCGGCGAGACGGACGAAACCGCCGCGGGCCGCGAGGAGCAGGGCGATCTCCTCCTTGCTGAGCGTCGTGTCGGTGGCGCGGGCGACCAGCCGGACGTCGAACCAGTCGCGCGAGTGGCTGTCGGCCTCGACCTCCAGGGCGAAGCTCGCGAGATCGGGCGGACGCACGAGGCCGGCGAGTTCATCCGTGGCCTCGATCACGGTATCGGCCGGCAGGGTTGCGATCCAGTCGGAGAGCTCGTCCGCGAATTCATCCGTGACCGGCCGCTGCCAGCAGGGCTTGGGCTCATGCGCGGCCAGCCACTGCAGGCCGAAGCGCAGAAAAGGACCGACCGCGGCCTGCGCCGGGGCGCGGTCGTGGACCACCAGGGGCGCATCGTCCGTGATGACCGGCTGGGCTTCCGAGTCGATTTCGCGCCAGCCGGCCGGCGTGTAGCGTTCGCGGCGGACGCCGTCGGAGGCCAGGGTGGCGAGTTCGACGCAGAGCAGCTCCCGGGACTCGGCCTCGTCGTATTCGCCCACGGCGCCGGGGAGGAATTCGAGGGACAGGCGCAGGTGGGGGCGCAGGGCTTCCTGCCGCACCGGGCGTTGAAACTCCTCGGGCAGGCGCGTCCCGGACTGCTGGAAAAAACTCATCGCCGCCGGCAGGTTGAGCAGCGTGCGCGGCAGGAGAATGGGCAGGGCGGGATTTACCGGTTCGGCGCCGGCCGCGGGATTTTTTTCGGTGAGCGGCAGCGGGCCGCGATGGACGGAGGCCCCCGCCAGGTAAAGCGGGATCGGCGAGCCTTCGAGCAGGACGAGCGGATAGGGCGCCGGGGAGCCATCGGCGCGGGTCAGCAAAGCTTCGAGCTGCCCGGGGTTGCCGGCCCGGGCGCGCAACGTCCACACCAGCGGCGTCGGCGCCAGCGCGAGGGGTTCGTGGGCGGGACCGACGAGACAGCTGCGGGCGAGGGGATCGGTGAGCGCGGCGTGGAGCGCGGCGCGAAATTCGGGGATTTTCGGCGAGGGCTGGGCGGAGCCGTGTTGAAACACCGCATCGCGAAACGCGAGGGCGAGCCGCAAGGCGGGTTCGTCGAACAGCAGCGTAAGTTGGCGGGAGTCGCTGAGCCATTGGCGGAGCGTTTCCGGGTGGAGTTCCTCCCAGGCGGTGACCGCTGCGGTGCGCGTTTCCCAGCGCCAAGCGCGGTCGATCAGCCGGAGCCGCAGTTCGTGGCGCGGCGGTCGGGGCAGGTCGTCGGAGGCGACCGGCAGTGCGGCTTGGAGCTGCTCAAAATGCCGGGTCCAGTCGCGCAGCGCACGGGCTTCTTCGCGCGCGGCGATCCGGGTCTGAGCCGCGGGCAGGTCGGTCAGGGGCAGGATGAATTCCGGGAGCGGCAGTTGGCGGCGCTGCAGGGCGACGGCCAGGTAGGGCCACAATTCCAGTGGCGTGGCGGGAGGCTGATCAGGCTCCCACCAGCCGTCGCACCAGGGCTGCTCGTTGTAGCCGTAAGCCAGGTGGCGTTGCGAGGGTGGCAGCAGCCAGCTGATGGCGTAGGGATCGAGCTGGCCGCCTTGCAGCAGCTGGGCGTGCGCCTCCGCGAGGCGGCGCAGCCAGGTCTGTTCGTTGCGTTTGAGCGCGCGCCCGAGTTTTTCCACGGCGTGTGCGGCCAGCAGATTGCTGGCGGCGGGTGCCGGGGCGTCGGGGATCTCCTCGGCCGGCGCTTCGCGCAACCGGTCCAGGAGCGCGAGGCCGGCGGCGTAGGCGTGCTTGCAATTGACCTCGAACGGGCACGTGCAAACGGACGCCCAGCCATGGGTCGCGTCGTGGTCGAAGCGCACCGAGTAAAGTTCGCCGCCCTGCACCTTGGCCGAGGCGCGTGTGCCGACGATGCGGAGCGCGCGCACGCGGCCCTCGCGCTGGTAGGCCTTGCCGCGCTGCCGCTGCACGCTGGCAAAGGTGTCGAGCCACGCCGCCAGTTCGCCGGCATGGCGGGCCAAGGCGAGGTCGGCGGAGGATCGGGGCAGGTTGAAGGCGGGCAAGGGAGGAGGAACATAGCACGAACCGGCCAAAGCGCGAGACTGGCGTGCGACTATTGAGTTTCGCCAAACAGGCGCACCAAGCCTTTGCCTCACCGTGCAATCCCGCACCTTGGTTTGGTTGTGGTAGGAGCCTGCTTGCAGGCGATATGGAATTCACGCCAACGGACCACGCGCTGAATCGCCTGCAAGCAGGCTCCTACAAATAAGAGAAACCCCTCAATACACCTGCTCGTCCAACAGCGCGAACAGCTCGGCCTCGGTGATCCGCTTCTGCTTCATGCTGTCGCGCTCGCGGAGGGTGAAGGTGTCGCCGGGCTTCTCGATCGTCTCGAAGTCGATCGTCACGCACCAAGGCGTGCCGGCCTCGTCTTGCCGGCGGTAGCGTTTGCCGATGGCGCCGCCGTCGTCGTATTGCACGGCGTATTTCCGCTTCAACTTCGTGTAGAGATCCTTCGCCCGGGCGACTAGCAGCTCCTTGTTCTTGATCAACGGGAGCACGGCGACCTTGACCGGGGCGATGCGCGGCGAGAGCCGGAGCACGGTGCGTTTCTCGACGTTGCCCTTCTCGTCCTTGACGTCCTCCTCGGCGTAACCGGCGCAGAGCACCGCCAGCAGGATGCGATCGACGCCCACGGCGGGCTCGATGACGTGCGGGACGAATTTCTTCTTCGTCGCCTCGTCGAACATCTCCTGCGGCTTGCCGCTGGCGTCGGCGTGCTGGGTGAGGTCGTAGTTGCCGCGGGCGGCGATGCCCCAAAGTTCCTGCACGCCGAACGGATACTTGAACATGATGTCCACCGTGCCGCGCGAGTAGAACGCGAGCTTCTCCTTCGGGTGGGTGTAGCGCGAGAGGTGGTCGTCGGGCAGGCCGATGCTCTTCAGCCAGGCTTCGCACCAGGCGATCCATTCCTCGTGGCACTTGGCCCAGTCGGCGTCCTCGTGGATGAAATACTCCATCTCCATCTGTTCGAACTCGCGGGAGCGGAAAATGAAGTTGCGCGGCGTGATCTCGTTGCGGAACGACTTGCCGATTTGCGCAATGCCGAACGGCAGCTTCACGCGGGTGGTGTCGACGACGTTCTTGAAATCCACGAACATGCCCTGGGCCGTCTCGGGCCGCAGGTAGGCGACGGAGGAGCCGTCGCTCATCGCGCCGACATTCGTCTGGAACATCATGTTGAACGAGCGCGGCGGGGTCAGGCTGCCGGGTTCGCCGGTGGCGGGCGAGGGGATGAGGGGGATTTCGTTTTCTTTGGCCTCGGTAAAATCCTTGATGACAAGCGGGAGAACTTGTCCGCGAATTTGTTTTTTCCGTTTAAGCAGATCAGCTTTTTCTGCCAATTCTTCGTTCGTTCGCTCGCTTTCAAGGGCAGAAACGTAGCCGATGGTTTCAACATCATGCACTGTATGATCGAATGTCTTGATCGTTGATTCAGTATTTGTGGTGGTCGTAATCAAACCCACAACTTCCGTGGTTTTCGGTCCGACGTTTACCGGCGCCCAGAAGAGCTGGTCCGCCCGGTAGCGCTGCTTGCTCACCTTGCAGTCGACCAGCGGGTCGGTGAAGCCGGCGACGTGGCCGGAGGCCTCCCAGACCTTCGGGTGCATGATGATGGAGGACTCGAGGCCGACGATGTCGTCGCGGCGGCGCACCATGTCGTTCCACCAGCAGTCGCGGATGTTCTTCTTGAGCTCGGCGCCGAGGGGGCCGTAATCGAAGAAGCCGTTGAAGCCGCCGTAGATTTCGGAGGACAGGTAGATGAAGCCGCGGCGTTTCGCGAGCGAGACGACGGCTTCCATGAGGTTGGCGGAGGCGGCGGGACTGGACATGGGAAGAGAGACCGTTGCCATGCCCCCCGGGGGTGGTCAATGCCGGGGTTTGTCACCTGCCGGAACGGAACCAGTGGCGCCAATCTTTGTCGGACCGACCGGAATTTCGCGCCAACCGGTTGGCCGGAGGCGCGGAGTGACTATATTACCCGCTCTATGAAGACCACGATCCTGCCGCATAAGCTCCGTTCAATCGCCCTCCTTGCCCTCACGGCCGGGGGGCTGGCCCTTTGGGCAGCCGACAAGCCGGCCGAGCGCCCGCCGCTCAAGCTTCACGTCGACTCCAGGCCGATCGACCGCGCCGGTGCCCTCCGGGTGAGCTATGCGGCCGTGTTGAAAAAGGCCTCCCCGAGCGTCGTCTATATTTCCACGAGCAAAAAAATCCGCCGACCGGACCTGGATAACCCGTTCTTCAACGACCCGATGTTCCGCCGCTATTTCGGCGTCCCCGACCAGGGCCGCAGCCCGCGGGATTCGATCCAGCAGGGCTTGGGCTCCGGCGTCATCGTGACGGCCGACGGCTACGTCCTCACGAACAATCACGTCGTCGAGGGCGCCGACGAGGTGAAGGTGGCCTTTGGCGAACCCCGCAAGGAATACATCGCGACCGTCACCGGCCGGGACGAGAAGGCCGACGTGGCCGTCCTCAAGATCGACGCCACGGGGCTGCCGGCGGTGACGCTAGGCGACAGCGACCAGCTGGAGGTGGGGGACACCGTGTTCGCCATCGGCAATCCCTTCGGCATCGGCATGACCGTGACGCACGGCATTGTCAGCGCCCTGGGCCGCGGCGGGCTGGGGATCGAGGACTACGAGGATTTCATCCAGACCGACGCCGCGATCAATCCGGGCAATTCGGGCGGGGCGCTGCTCGACGGTGAGGGCCGGCTCGTCGGCATCAACACCGCCATCCTCAGCCGCACCGGCGGCTCCAACGGCGTCGGCTTCGCCATCCCTATCAAGCTGGCCCAGTCCATCGCGGAGCAGTTGATCGGCAGCGGCCGGGTCAGCCGGGGTTTCCTCGGGGTGACCACCCAGGTCCTCACGGCGGATCTGGCGAAGCAATTCGGGGTGGAGCACGGGGCGCTCGTCACCGACGTCGCCCCCGACAGCGCGGCGCTGAAAGCCGGCCTCGAGCGCGGGGACATCATCACCCGCGTCAACGACACCGACGTCAACGACCCGCGCAGCCTCGCCTTGGCGATTGGCCGGCTGGCCCCCGACACCGAAGTGACCCTCGTTTTTATGCACGAGGGCCACAAAAACACGGTGAAGGCGAAGCTCGGGCGGCAGGCGACGCAGACGCTGGTCGCCGGCAACACGTCGAGCGGCGGCAACGATGAAGGCGTGCTGAACAAAGTAGGAGTTTCGGATCTCACCGCGGAAGCCCGCGCCCAGTTGCGGGCGCCGGCGGAGCTGAAGGGCGCGCTGGTCACCGACGTCGATCCCGACAGCGCCTCCGCCCGCGCTGGTTTGCGCGAAGGCGACATCATCCTCGAGCTCGACCGGAAAAAGGTGGGCAATGCCGCCGAGGCGGTGAAGCTCAGCGGCGAGATCAAGGGCCCAAAGGTGCTCGTGCTCTTCTGGCGCGAGGGCGTCCGCCGCTACGTCGTGGTGGATGAAACCAAATGAAGGGCGCAGGGAGTGTATCGGTGACACGCGATGCAGGCTTGTCGCCGGCGCCGGGAACGTCACAGTGACCGGCCCACCCCCTTTATCCGACCACCATGAAGAACCGAAAGCTGCTCGTTTTCCTCACCGCCCTGTCCCTGGGCCTCGGCCTGCCTGCACCCGCCGCGGACGATGCCGCGAAGCCCAAGCCCGGCGGCTACACGGTGGTCCTCGAGATGAAGGTGGATGAAAAAGGCGGGATCGAGGACGCGCGGGTGGTAACCTCGGACGACCCGTCCGCCGAACGCCTGTTGGAGAAAAAGGCGTTCCTGAAGGCCCGTGAACTCAAGCTGGTCCCGCGGGTGAAGGACGGCCAGGCCGTCAAATACACCGCCCGCGCGCCCTTTGTTTTTCCAGTCGAGGGCGACGAGGGGCCGGAGGATCCCGCCGTGACCAAGCCGACGATCCGCACGGCCAGCCAGCCGGTCTATCCTCCGGAGGAGGCCGCAAAAGGCCAGGTCGGCGCCGTCATCCTGGAGGCCATGATCGGCGTGGATGGCAAGGTCTCGGACCTGAAGACGCTGCGCAGTTCCAGCCCGGTCTTCGAGAAAGCGGTGATGGATGCCGTGGCGCAATGGATCTTTGTCCCGGCGGCACAGAACGGCAGCCCCGTTGCCTCCCGCTGGCGGATGTCGATTTGTTTTGAAACCGATGTGCTGGCCGCGGACTGGACCTGGCGCATCGCCCCGCGCCCCAGCCTCGGCAACTACACGGTGGTGCACCGCACCAAGCCGGTGCTGGCGCCCGCTGAGCCGCCTGTCGTGCCGCCCGCCAAGTAGGCCGGGCGCAGCCCGCGCGCGGCGGACGCGCAAGATCGCCGCCGGGGCGGGCCGGGTTATGCCGCGCGACGCCGAGCGTTGGCTTGCCAAGACCTTCTGCTTTCAGCAGGCTGCCAATCCACGGCCGTGTTATATCGCCCCCACCCCATGCCCTCCTGCCTTCGATTGGTTCGCCCGGCACTGGCGGCACTGCTGCTGATCAGTTCGGTGCAGGCATCCACCCACGATGCAGACACCTTGGAATTCACTCCCGGCGAACTCGTGGTGGTGGCCGACACCCCCCCCCAAGCCGATCAAGCAGGATCAGCCGAACTATCCCTACTGGATGGCGAAGGCTGGTCTCTGCGGCGAAGTGACGGTCGAGTTCATCATCGATAGGACGGGCCAAGTGCGGAATCCCTTTGTGGTGGGATCAAACAACCCGTGGTTTGAACCCCTGGCGGTCGACGCAATCCTGGGTTGGAAATTCCAGCCGGGGGAAAAGAACGGGAAACCGGTCAATATCCGGGCCGAGCAACGGATCGTTTTCGACTTGGACGGGTTGAAAGGCCCGCCCGACATCTGGCGGATTACCAAAGCCAAGGATCACAGCAAGCTGCCCCCGGAACTGCAGTGGGACACGCCGCCGACTCCGACGCGCACGACGTTTCCTGCCTACCCCTTTGAACAACTGCAGGCCGGCACCGTCGGTCACGCCACGGTCTCCTATCTGGTCGGGCCGGATGGCCGGGTGCAGGGAGCGAAACTGCGCGAGGCGACCGCCCCGGAATTCGGCCTGGCGGTGCTTGCGATGATCGATGTCTGGCGGTTTACGCCGCCCAAAAAAAAGGACGGCACGCCATGCTACGCGACGCTGGGTGCGGAATATAAGTTCCTACCCAGGGGTCAGGGCGACGTGCCGGTCAGCGAACGAGCCCGGTGGATCCTGAGCGACCTGAAAAAGAAACCCGAGGCGATCACCAAACCGAAGGACCTCGATCGGCCGTTGAAACCACTGTCGTGCCGGCCGCCGGTCTATCCGACGGCCTTGGAAAAGGACGGACAACCCGGCGACGCGGTGATCGATTTCTTCGTTGATCAAAAAGGCGACGCCCAGCTGCCGCGCATCGTCTCCAGCACCGCGCCGGAATTCGGGTATGCCGCCGTGCAGGCCGTGGCGACCTGGCGGTTCGAGGTGCCCAAGAAGGGCGGCAAGCCGACCGTGGTGCGGGCCCGGATCCCGGTGGCATTTTCCATCGAGTCGGCAGGCAACCCCGGACAAAACCCATGACGGCCGCCCCCGATCGCCCCGACCACGAAAAAACAAACGCGGCCGGCTCCAGGTCTCCATGAAGAATTCCCGCCCCGCGTCCGGCTCGCCCAACGCCGCTCTGTGCTATTTCAGCTGCTGCGCCTTGGGCGTGTTGGCGTGGCTGGCTCCATCCGCTGCCGCCCAAACGGAGGCGGCCCCGTTGGCCGTCACGGGCGAACCCCAGGTAAGGGAATGGGTCCCGCCGGTCTACCCAGAGGAGGCCCGGCGAGCAAAACTGGAAGGCCGCGTGCTGGTGGAGTTTGTCGTGGACGTTGACGGCCGGGTGACCGGGGCCGCGGTGAAGCAGACGACGGACGAACGCCTGAATGAAGCCGCCCTGGCCTCCGTGCGCCAATGGCTTTTCGCTCCGGCCCTGGACGACGGCAAGCCGGAGCCTTGCGCCATGCTGGTGCCGGTGACGTTCTCGCTCAAGGCCAAGGCCGGACCCAAAGGCCTGGTCCCGCCGACAATGCCGCGGGTGGCACCCCTCGCACCGGCCAAGGAGAAAAGCACGCCCGATCCCGAGTATCCGGCCGAATTGCTGGAACGCAAACTGCCCGGAGGGGTGATGCTCGAATTCCAGGTCAATCCGGTCGGCCAAGCGACCGACGCCACGGTGTTGGGGGCCTCCGATGCGACCTTTGTCACCGCCGCGCTGCAAACCCTGGAGCGCTGGCAGTTCGAGCCCGCCCGGCAGGGATCCCTGCCCGTGGCCAGCGCCAAGCAGGCGCCGATGGAATTTTTTGTCGTTGAGGCCAAGCCCGACGAAATCCTGGCGGCCAACGGCATTTCCGGCTGGGATAAATCCTGGGTCGACCGGCCGCCGGTGATCGAGGCCAAGCCCGCCCCGGTTTATCCGCGGGAGCGGCTGCTCGAAGGCACCGCGGGAACGGCCGAGGCGAGCTTCACCCTCAGCGAAAAAGGGGAGGTCGGGGAAATCGCCCTGCTGTCCGCCAGCCAGCCGGAATTTGGCGAAGCCCTGCTCGCCGCGATGGAAACCTGGCACTTCAAGCCCGCGCTGAAGGCGAAAGCCCCGGTCGAGGTCCGGCTGAAGGTGGGTCACCAGTTTGCCCCGCCCTCCCCGGAAACGGCCGAAGGCCGGTTGGTGAAAAGCTGGAAGGATGAAACGGCAGGATTTAATCTGCGCACCAAACCCGACCGGCCGCTCAAGCCCCGGTGGCGGCTGAGTCCCGTCTATCCGAGCGCGTTGCGCGAGGAGCGGCCCCCCGGCAAGGCAACCGTGGAATTCATCATCGATCGCGACGGCCGGGTGCGTCTGCCGGTGGTGAAATCGGCGACACAACCGGCCTTTGGCTGGGCGGCGGCGACGGCGCTAAGCCAGTGGGTGTTCGAGCCGCCGCAACGCCAGGGGCAGGCCACGGAAGTGCGCGTGAGCATCCCGGTTGATTTTTCGCCCCCGGCCGATTGACCGGAACGCACCGCACACTTCGCGCTTGCGGGCGGGACGGAGCGGGCAAGCGTGGACGGTTATGAAAGTCACCTTTACCACGAAGGAATACCGCCAGCTCCTCGAACTCGTGCACTTGGGCATGTGGGCCGTCACCGGCTACCAGGGCGAGGACACGGCGGGGGCCAAACGCTTCTTTGCCTTCGACCAGAAGCTGCTCGGGCTCGCGACCGAGCTGGGTTGCGCCGACCTCGTGGAGAAACGGGACGACGGTTCGCTGCAGCCGGCGGCAAAACTGTCCGAAGACGATCGTGTGCGCGAAATCCAGAACGAGTTTCAAAACGACGTCTTCTGGCACGAACTGGTGGCCCGGCTGGCGGACCGTGACCTGGCGGGGGAAGAGGCCAAGCGGGCCATGGACACCCCGGGGGTCGAACCGCCTCCGACCAGCGACGAACGGCTCAAGAAAATCGAGGAGCAATACTGGAAGGAATTTGAGAAAAACGATCTCGCCAACGTGGTCGTGCTGCGCGGCGGCCGGGGTTAGCAGAATCTTGGTAGGGGCGCTTGCCCTCAAGCGCTCCGGCCGTTGAGGACCACGGCCCCGGCCGGATTGCCGTGGATCAATACTCGATCCGCAGCTTCCGGTAGATGAAGTGCATCAGCCACGCCGGACCGATGAGCAGAAAGACCACGTCCTTCAAAAACGACGGCTTCTGCCCTTCGATCTTGTGGCCGATGAACTGACCGATCCAAGCCAGCACGAAAAGGCCCAGGCTGCTCTTCCAGACCGGGAAAGGACACAGCATGGCCTGCAACTCCAGCAGGATGTAGCAGAGCGCGATAAAACAAAGCAGACCGAACGCCAGCGGCACCGACAGCCGGAAGTAGAAGATCAGCGCGGCCAGAATCAGGGGCAGCTCCCAAGTGAACCACGGGGCCGCGGTTGCCAGGACCGCCGGCACCGAGATGGACCAGAGCAAACCCAGCACGCTGTAAAAGATAATCGGAACGCAGATCCAGTGGATGGTCTCATTCGTGTGGTCCTGATGGCTCTCGCCATACTCGGCGAACCACTGGTCGGCGGACTTCCTCGGGGCGTTCATGAGAGGTGGACATTGGCCAGCATGTGGCGTTGAGTCGGCGTGGCAAGTCTTCCGGTGGCACCTCCCGGAGGACTGGCTGTCCGATACCACCAACCCCGCCCATTAGCCATGAAAGTCCTCCGTCTGCTGCTTCTCGCCCTGCTTGTTCCGCTGGCTGCCAGCGCCGCCGAACGCCCCCTGAAAATCGACCGGACCGCCACGTTCCTCGATGTCGATGTCGACGCCACGATCAATTTCACCGCCCACCTCGACGCTTATTCCGCCCAGGTGAGCGTGGACGAGGCCGGCAAGATCCGGAGCGCGATCTTCACCTTCAAGTTCGCCGACCTGAAAACCGGCAAGCCCGAACACGACGCCGAAATGATCAAGTGGCTCGGCGGCGGCGACCCGGAGGGACGCTTCGAAATGGGCAACCTCGCCTTGACGCCCGACGGCCAGGGCCAGATCTCCGGCCGGCTCACCTTCCACGGCGTGACCGAACGGGTCGAGTTTCCCATCAATGTGTCCAAGGCGGACGGCAGCTACACGATCACGGGCGAGACCACGCTCGACTATCGCAACTGGAAATTGAAGGTCATCCGCAAGGCTTTCCTTTTCAGCGTGTCGCCGCAGGTCAAGGTGCGCTTCAAGCTCACGGGCGCGCCGGTGGCTGAACCCGCGAAGTAAGGGATTCCCCTGGAGCAACAAGACGGGACGATCAGTCCCGCGAGGCATGGGGCGCTGGAGGCAAGCGCCCCGCCGCAGGCCTCATTTCTTCGGTGCGTGCCGCTTTTCGAGCACGGCGATGGCGTCGGCCAGCGACAGTTTCTTCACGCGCAACAGCACAATGAGGTGATAGAGCAGATCCGCGGCTTCGCCGGTGAACCCGGCCTTGTTGCCGCTCAGTGCCGCCAGCGCGGTCTCGACGCCTTCCTCGCCGACCTTCTGGGCCACGCGGGCGACGCCTTCGCGGGCGAGCCGCACGGTGTAGCTTTTCCGGTCGCCGCTTTTCAGGCGAGCGGCCACAATCTGGTCGAGGTGGGCGAGAAAACCCGCGCCGCTCGCGCCGCGCTCGCCGAAGCAGCTCGGCGTGCCGCGGTGGCAGGTCGGCCCGTCGGCCCGCGCCATCACGAGCAGCGTGTCATTGTCGCAATCCACCGTGACGCTCACGAGGTGCAGGAAGTTTTTTGAGGTCTCGCCCTTGACCCACAGCCGCTGCTTGCTGCGGCTGAAAAAGGTGACCTTCTTCGTGCGCAGGGTCTGCCGGAGCGCCGCGGCGTTCATGTAGCCCAGCATGAGGACCTGGAGAGTGACGGCGTCCTGCACGATGGCGGGCACGAGGCCGGCGGTTTTTTTCCAGTCGATCTTGGGAACTTTCATAAGCGGATGGGGATGCCGTCAGCGGCAAGTTGTTTCTTAAGGCCGGCAATCCTGATGGTGTCTTTGTGGAAAACCGAGGCGGCGAGCGCGCCATCCACGCCGGCGTCGCGGAAGGCATCGCGGAAATGTTCGGGTGTGCCGGCCCCGCCCGAGGCGACGAGCGGGATCGTAAGCACGGCGCGGACCAGCTTCAGTTGCGCGAGGTCGTAACCCTGCCGCATGCCATCCTGGTTCATGCAGTTCAGCACGACCTCGCCGGCGCCGAGCCTTTGCGTCTCGCGGGCCCAGTCGATCGTGCGCCAGCGGGTGGCGCGCGTCTTGTCCGGGTCGCCGGTATATTGCTTCACGAAGTAGTCGCCCTGCTCCTGCCGGCTGTCGATGCCGACGACGACGCATTGCGAGCCGAACTCGGCGGCCAGCGCGGTGATGAGCGCGGGATTTTCCAGCGCGGGCGAATTGATGGAAATCTTGTCCGCGCCGGAGTGCAGGATCGCGCGCGCGCCGTCGAGCGACCGGATGCCGCCGGCCACGCAGAAGGGGATGTCGAGCACCCGGGCGACGCGGGTCACCCAGTCGGTCGAGACGGTGCGGCCGTCGCTGCTGGCCGTGATGTCGTAGAACACCAGCTCATCGGCGCCTTCGTCCCGGTAGCGCTGGGCAAGTTGGATGATGTCGCCGACGATCTCGTGATCGCGGAACTGCGTGCCCTTGACGACCTGACCGTCTCGGACGTCGAGGCAGGGAATGATGCGGCGGGCTAGCATGGGAAGCAGGGCCGGTCTTTGACCGGCCGATTGAGAGGGTGGGGAGAAGTGGCCGGGCGGAGACCGGCCCTACCAGCTGCGGCGGGTGTCGTTAGGCGCATGCGAGAGCCTCCTGCAGGGTGAATTTCTTCTCGTAGAGCGCGCGGCCGACGATGGCTCCAGCCGAGCCGGTGGTCCGCAGCGCGCGCAAATCCTCCAGAGAAGAGACTCCGCCTGACGCCTGCACCTGCAAACCCGGGAAACGTTTCACCAGGCCGGCATAAAGCTCGGTGTTCGGCCCGGTCAGCTTGCCGTCGCGGCTGATGTCGGTGCAAAGAATGTGGAGCAAACCCGCCGCCAGGTAGCCGGTGAGAAATTCATCGAGGGCGACGCCGGTGCTTTCCTGCCAGCCGGCCGCGGCGATGCGCGGCGTGCCGTTTTCGTCGAGCCGCACATCCGGCGCAAGAATGAGGCGTTCGCCGCCGAAACGACCGAGCCACTCGCGCACGCGGGCGGGTTCCTTCACGGCCAGGCTGCCGACGATCACGCGCTGCGCGCCGGCCGCAAGCAATGATTCGATCTGCGCGACTTCACGGAGGCCGCCGCCCGTCTGCACTTGCAGGCCGCTTTCGCCGGCCAGCTTTTGCACGAGCGCGGTCTGGCGCTTCGCGGGGTCCTTGGCGCCGTCGAGGTCCACGACATGCAGCCACTTGGCGCCGGCCGCGGCGAAATCGCGCGCCACGGCGAGCGGATTGTCGCCGTAGGTCTTCTCCTGGTCGAACCGACCCTCGGTTAGCCGCACGACGCGGCCGCCGCGGAGATCGATGGCGGGATAGATGATCATGAGAGAAGGAAAGGAGGCTTTGTCATATAATAGATGACAAACATCCGGAGGGGGATTCAGGTAAGTGTGAGGAAGTTTTTCAGCAATTGGGCGCCGGCCACGCCTGAGCGCTCGGGGTGGAACTGGACACCGGAAAAATTGCCGCGCTGCACGATGGCCGCGAACGGCCGGCCGTGGTCGCAGCTGGCAAGCGTGAACGCATTCACCGGCCCGGCGTAACTGTGGACAAAATAGAAGCGTGCGTCCCGGGCGAGGCCGTCGAGCAACGGGACAGTCTTGCCGGTGAGCACGGTGTTCCAACCCATGTGCGGCACCTGAATGCCGGGCGAGTCAGGGAGGAGGGTGACGCAGCCTGGAATCAGGCCGAGGGTCACGGTCGGACCTTCCTCCGAGGAGTCGAAGAGCAGTTGCATGCCGAGGCAGACCCCGAGCACGGGCTGCGTGAGCTGGCGCACGCACTCCACCAGGCCGCGCGCCTGCAGCCGCTTCATGCCCTCGACGGCGGAGCCGACGCCGGGCAGGATGACCCGCTCGGCGGCGCGGATGACCGCGGGGTCCGCCGTGAGTTCGCTGCGCACACCGAGCCGCTCGAGCGCGAAGCGCACCGAGGCGATGTTGGCCCCGCCGCTGTCAACGATGGCTAGCATGGTCGAGATATCCTGCCGCTCATGCGGCAAGATGGAAACGGGTAGGGGCCGTTGCCCTCAACGGCCCGCGCCGAAAGGCGCTTGGGGGCAAGCGCCCCTACCGGGGTGGCCGCATTCATTAGAGAACCCCCTTCGTGCTGGGGATTTCGCTGCCGGCACCGCGCGCGATGGCGGGACGCAGGGCGCGGCCGAAGCCTTTGAACAACGTCTCCACCATGTGGTGCGTATTGTCGCCCCGGACGCTCATCTGCAGGGTCGCCGCGAGCGCGTCGCTCAGCGAACGGAAGAAATGCGGCACGAGCTCGGTCGGCAGCTCGCCGACGACCTCGCGCGGGAATTCTCCCTCGAAGGTGAAATAGGCGCGGCCGCTGAGGTCGAGCGCGACCTGCGCCTGCGCCTCGTCCATCGGCAGCACGAAACCGTAGCGGCCCACGCCGCGCTTGTCGCCCAGCGCCTGCTTGAGGGCGGTGCCGAGCGCGAGGCCCACGTCTTCGACGGTGTGATGTTCGTCGATCTCGAGGTCGCCATCGCACTTGATGGCCAGCCCGATGCCGGCGTTTTTCGCGATCTGTTCCAACATGTGGTCGAAGAAGCCGAGACCGGTGGCAAGCTGGGCGGGCGCGGCCTGGTCGAGGTCGACCGAAACGGTGATCCTGGTCTCCTTGGTGTTGCGCACGATGGTGGCGCGGCGCGGGGCATCGACCAGCTGGCGGGCGATTTCCACCCAGCCGAGGGTCTTGCGGTCGTAACGCAGGCCGCGGAGGCCGAGATTTTGCGCCAGTTGCAGGTCGGTCTCGCGGTCGCCGATGACAGCGGACAGCTCGCGCGACCAGTCGGTGGACTTCACGTAGTCGGCGAGCAGGCCGAGCTTGGGCTTGCGGCAGTCGCACCGGTCGGCGGCGGTGTGCGGACACACGCGCACGGCCTCGAACGCGATGCCTTGCGAGGCCAGGATGTCGAGCAGGAGCTTCTGCAACGGCCGGAACTCCTCGTCGCGGAAACTCGGGGTGCCAAGCCCGTCCTGGTTGGTGACCATGACAAACTTCCAGCCGGCGTCGCGCAGGCGGAGCAACGCGGGAATGGCGTCGGGCTCGAGCGCGAACTTGTCGAGCCGGTCGATCTGCTGGTCGAACGGCTCGGTGATGAGCGTGCCGTCGCGGTCGATGAACAGGATTTTTTTAGACACGGGACAGGACCTCCAGGGTGGCGTTGTTTTCCTCGGCGGTGCCGACGGTGATGCGAATGCAATTCGGGACATCCTTGCTGCGGTCGCGCCAGACGACGCCGGCGGCGCGGCCGGCGGCCATGACGCGGACGGAATCGACGACCTCGACCAGCAGGTAGTTGGTGTCGCTCGGCCAGACGCGCTTGACCGCGGGCAGGCCGGCCAGCGCGGGGGCGAGGCGGCCGCGCTCGGCCACCAAGGCGGCGACGGACGCCTGCGCGGCCGCGAGCCCGGCTGGCGTGAGGGCGGCCAGCGCCGCCAGCAACACCGGCGCCGGCACCGGGTAGGGGGCGATGACTTTCTGCAGCACGGAGATCACGGCCGGATGGGCGATGGTCGTGCCGACGCGGGCGCCGGCGAGACCGTAAGCCTTGGAAAGGGTGCGGAGGATGACTAGGTTGGGATTCGCCGCCATCTCGACCGCCAGGCTTGGCTGGCCGGAGAAATCCACGTAGGCTTCGTCCACCACGACCACGGCGCGGCCGGCGAGGGCGCGGACCAGCGCCAGCACCGCGCGGCGATCGAGCAGCCCGCCCGTCGGATTGTTGGGCGAGCACAGAAAAACGAGTTTTACCGCCGGACTGACGGCGCGGAGCACCGCCTCGTTATCGAGGGCGAAGTTCTTTTCCCGGACGAGCGGCACGGTGATGGTGCGCGCGCCCTGGATGCCGGCGGCAACAACATACATCCCATAGGTCGGCGGCGTGATGAGGATGGCGTCCTGCCCGGCGCGGCAGAAGGTGCGCAGGAGGAGGTCGATGCCTTCGTCGGAACCGCGCGTCACCAGCACCTGCCCGGGTGCGACGGCGTAGAGCGCGGCGAGTTTTGCCACCAGGTCGGCCGGCTGCGGCTCGGGATAGCGGTTGAACAGCGGCCGGTGCACCGAGGGCGTCTCGGGATTTTCGTTGGCATCGAGCCAGATGCGACCGCCCTTGGCCTCCTTGCGCGCGGAGCTATAGGCCGACAGCGAAAGAATGTCGGGACGGATCAGTTGCAGGACGGAGTCGGCGGGGCTCATCGGGAAAAATTCTCCACGCGCACGCGCACGGCGCGCTGGTGGGCGGCGAGGCCCTCGGCCAGCGCGAGCCGCTCGACGACCGGGCCGAGTTTTTGCAGGCCGGCGCGGCTGGCGGTCTGCACGGTCATGGTGCGTTGAAAATCCGCCAGCCCGAGTCCGCTGCAGGCACGGGCCCAGCCGTAGGTGGGCAGGACATGATTGGTGCCGCTGGCGTAGTCACCGAGCGATTCGGGGGTGAGGTCGCCGAGGAAAACGGAGCCGGCGGTGCTGATGCCGGCGAGCAGTCCGCGCGGGCGGGCGACCTGCAGGATCAGATGCTCCGGCGCGTAGCGATTGGCGATCTCGACGGCCTCGGCGCGGTCCCGGGCAAGAAAGATGCGGCTGCGTTCGAGGGCCCGCCGGGCGATGGCGGCGCGGGGCAGCTCCACGAGTTGCTTTTCCAGCTGGGCCTGAACCCGGCGGGCGAATTTTGTGGAGAAGGTGACCAGCACCACCTGCGAGTCCGGGCCGTGTTCGGCCTGCGAAAGCAGATCGGCGGCGACAAAGGAGGGGTTGGCGCGGTGGTCGGCGACGACCAGCACCTCGGACGGGCCGGCCGGCAGATCAATGGCGGCGCCGTCGGCATCGCGCGAAACCTGCTGCTTGGCCTCGGTGACGAAGGCGTTGCCCGGGCCGAAGAGCTTGTCGCATTTCGGAACGCTGGCCGTGCCGTAGGCCATGGCGGCGATGGCCTGGGCGCCGCCGACCTTGTAGATTTCCGTGATGCCGCAAAGGCGGGCGGCGCAGAGGATCCACGGATTGACGCCGCCGGTCCGGCCGGGCGGCGTGCAAAGCACGCGCACGGCGCAGCCCGCGAGTTGCGCCGGCACGCCGAGCATCAGGGCGGTGGAAGGCAGCGGGGCGCTGCCGCCCGGCACGTAGAGGCCAACGCGGCCGATGGGACGCGTGATTTTTTCGCAGACGATGCCCGGTTGGGTTTCGAGCCGGAGATCGGCCGGCCGCTGGGCGGCATGAAAGGTGTGGATGTTGAGGTAGGCGGTGCGCAGCGCGGCCTTGTCGGCACGGCCCAGGGCCGTTTCCGCCGCGATAAATTCGGCGGGAGTCACCCGCAGGGAACGCAAGGTGACGCCATCGAATTTTTTCGTGAACGAACGCAGGGCCGCGTCACCCTCGCGGCGCACGCGGGCGATGATCGCCCGCACGGCGGCGGCCACCGCCGGCTGCGCCGATTGGGCGGGGCGGCGGAGGGCGGCGGCGCGGGCGGCCGGGGGGAGGGATTTCCAGGTGAGCGGTTTCATGGTGAAGGCGCGAGCAAGCTCGCCGGCCTACAGCATCATTTTTTCGATGGGCAGGACCAGGATGCTGCTGGCGCCGGCTTTCTTGAGCGACTCCATGGTTTCCCAAAAGACGGCCTCGGAACAGACGGCGTGCAGCGCGACCTTGGTGTCGTCGCCGGCGAGCGGCAGGATGGTGGGATTCTCCGAGCCGGGGAGGAGTTTCTTGATTTCCGCCAGGGCCGCCTTGGGGGCGTGGAGCATGATGTATTTGGTGCCGGCGGCCTTTTGCACGCCGTCGATGCGGCGGAGCAGGATCTCGAGGGAGTGGGATTTTTCCGCCGGGAGTTCCCGGGCGTTGCGGAGGAGGACGGCGGTGCTCTAGAAGATCGTCTCGACGGCGCGGAGCTTGTTGGCCTCGAGGGTGGAACCGCTGGCAACGAGGTCGCAGATGGCGTCGGCCAGGCCGAGCCGCGGGGCGATCTCGACGGAGCCGCTGAGGTAGACGACCTCGGCGGCGATCTTTTGCGCCGCCAGGAAGCGTTTCGTCAGCTGCGGGTAGGAGGTGGCGATGCGCAGGCCCTGCAAGTCTTGGGAGCTGGCGTAGGGGCGTTCCTCCGGAAGGGCGATGGCCAGCCGGCAGCCGCCGAAATCGAGCGGGCGCTCGATGGAATAGCCGCCGGCGGCGCCGTTGGTGCGGCGTTCCAGCGCGGCTTCCTCGAGGACGTTGGTGCCGACGATGCCGAGATCGCACACGCCATCCATGACGAGTTGGGGGATGTCGTCATCGCGCACGAAGAGGACGTCGATGGGGAAATTGTCAGCGTGCAACAGGAGGCGCTCCTTGGGGGACTTGACGCGGATGCCGCAGCTGGCGAGCAGTTCGAGCGAGTCAGAGGAGAGGCGGCCGCTTTTCTGCACGGCGAGCCGGAGGCGGTCCTTGGGCGGTGTGGTGGGCATGGGAGGAAAGGGAGAGTGGAAAGTGAGAGTGAAGGGGAAAGGAAGGGAAAAGGCGAGAGGGGGGCGCGGGGGGAGAAGGCGGCACCGGGAAACAGAAAACCCCGGCGGGATGCACCTGCCGGGGTTTTGGAAATGGGATCCATCAGCCACGGGCAAGGCGCTTCCGGCCTTCCCGTGCGGGGGAAGGCTAGTTCACGTGGTGGTGATGGTTGGGAACCATGGGATCGAGGGGCGTTTTGATGGCGGCGGGCGGGCGGCGGTGCAAGTATTTTCCTCTGGTGGCTTGCCGCACCATGCGCAACTTGATGTGTCATAAGCGACAAGCATGGGACAGCAGGATTACCGGCCAGG
>JAYVZM010000364.1:0-20576 GCA_043783345.1 Verrucomicrobiota bacterium | reverse complement strand
CACCGAAGGCATCTGGAAATGCCTCAGCTGCCGTCCATTTCGCGCGCAGGTTGCCATGGCGCTGTCCTATGGCCTCGGCACCAGCATGGTGGGCGCCCTTGGCTATTACACGACCGTTTACTATGTGTGCGGGGGCAACCTCACGCTGGGCTCCCTCTGGAATCTCGCCATGGGGTTCGCCAGCATGTTTCTCGGCCTGGCCGGCGTTCCCTTTTTTGCGTGGGTGGCCCGCCGGGCGGGGAAGCGCGGCGCCATGCTGACCGTCCAGCTGTGCGCCATTCTGGTTTTCGTCAGCACGTGGTGGCTCTACGACCCGCGCATCCACTGGCTGCAGCTCTTCGCCTCCGGGATGATCGCTTTCACGCAAGGGGGATTCTGGATGCTGTATGGCGCGATGGGCCCGGACGTCATCGATTACGATGAACTGGAATGCGGCAAGCGCCGCGAAGGCGCGTTCACCTCCTGCGGCACGTGGATCATGAAAGTCGGCCTGGCGCTCGGCATCGGCGCCTCCGGCCTCATCCTCTCGTTGACCGGCTTCAAGGCCGAACTGGGCGCCAACCAGTTGCCGGGAGTGCTCACGAACATCCGGCTTTTCCTCGCCGTGATTCCGATCGCCGGCCTGCTGCTGGCGATGTTTGCCCTCGCCCGCTTCGGCCTCACGCCGGAAAAGATGGCCGAGATCCGCGCCCAGCTCGAGGCCCGCCGCGGCCAGGTTTGATCCGTTCAATCTTCCGTCACCCCCACCCTGCCCATGACCACCCCCGCCCCGTTCGACAAACTCAGCGTCCGGGAGAAATTCTCCTACAGCTTCGGCGACCTGGCGTCCTGCCTCTTCTGGCAGACGTTCATGCTCTACCTGACGTTCTACTACACCGACGTCTTCGGCATCAGCGCGCTGGCCGCCGGAGCCATGCTCGGGCTGAGCCGTTCGCTCGACGCTTTCTTCGATCCGATCATGGGTATGCTGGGCGACCGCACCACCACCCGCTGGGGCAAATACCGGCCGTATCTCCTGTGGATCTGCGTGCCGTTCGCGGTCGCCGGGGTCATGACGTTCACCACGCCGGGCACGACGATCACCGCCAACCTGGAAGGAGCCTTCGGCGGCCTGATGCGTTCCGTCCTCGGCTTCCTGGCATCCGTGCTGCCCCACGGCCTCGCCACCATGGCCGAAACCTTGCAGCACGAAGTCACCGGCAAGCTCATCTGGGCGATCCTGACTTATAACGCCCTGATGATCCTCTATACGGCCATCAACATTCCCTACACCGCCATGCTGGGTGTGTTGACGCCCAATCCCAAGGAACGCACCGCGCTCTCCTCGATCAAGTTCCTCGGCGCCTTCACCGGCGGCATCCTCATTTCGTTCTGCCTGCTGCCCGGAGTCAAACGGCTGAGCGCCGGCACCAGCGCGGAGCACGGCTGGCAGATGGCGTTTGTCGTCATCGGCGTTGCCGTCGTCGCCCTGTTCCTGACCACCTTCTTCAACACGCGCGAACGGGTCCAGCCGCCACCGGCGCAGAAAACCTCCGTCGGCCGTGATCTGGCCGACCTGGTCACCAACGTCCCCTGGCTCGTCCTGCTCGCGACGACCATCACGTTCATTCTCTTCGTCGCCGCCCGCGGCAGCGTGACCGTGCACTACTTCAAATACTTTGTCGGCACTCAGACGATCACGTTGCCCTCCTGGCTGCCGAAGATCGGCGGCACGCAGGAATGGCAGTTCGAGGAACTCGTCTCCTGGTTCAACGGCACCGGCCAGATCGCCTCGCTGATCGGCGTCGTCCTGCTGCCCTATGTCGCCAACCGGCTCGGCAAGAAGCTCGCTTTCATCAGCATCTTCCTCGTCGCGATCGCCAGCACCGCGGCGTTCTACGTGCTGAAGCCCGACCAGGTCGGCCTGATCATCGGGATCAACCTGCTCGGCTCCATCACGGGCGGGCCGCTCAGCGCCCTACTCTGGGCCATGTATGCCGACACGGCCGACTATGCCGAATGGAAACGCGGCCGGCGCGCGACCGGATTGATTTTCTCCGCGTCGATCTTCTCGCAGAAACAGGGGTGGGCCATTGGCGCCGCCGTCTCGCTCGGCCTGATGTCGAGCGTGGGCTTCCATGCCAACGTCGCCCAGACGCCCGAATCGCTGCACGGATTGGTGTCGCTGATGAGCGTGATCCCGGCCGGGCTCGGCATCGTCTCCATCCTCCTGGTGCTCCTCTACCCGCTCAGCGAGAAGAAGGTCACCCAGATCTCCGCCGACCTGAAGGCGCGCCGCGAAGCCGACGGCAACGTGCCGATCTGAGCGGCGATCAAGTATTCCTTCCGTTGTGACAAACTCCTCCGCCCTCCCCGACATCATCACCCGCATCGAGGCCGACCTGCGCGGGAACATCCTGCCGTTCTGGATCGAGCGCGTCGTCGATCGCGCCAGGGGGACGTTTCTCGGCGCGCTGAGCAACGACCTCGTCCCCGACCCCGCCGCCGAGCGCGGGGCGCTGCTGACCTCGCGCATCCTCTGGACCTACGCCGCAGCCTACCGCGCGTATAATGATCCCGCATATCTGGCCATGGCCGACCTGGCTTACTCGGACCTCATGAACCGCTACCATGACGAGCGGCACGGCGGATTTTTCTGGTCGATCGCCGCCGACGGCGCGGTGCGGCGCGACCGCAAACAGGTTTACGGCCAGGCCTTCGCGATCTACGCCCTGAGCGAGTATCACGCCGCCACCGGACAGCACGCCCCGCTCGAACGGGCGATCGCGGTCCACCGGCTCCTCGAAACCCATGCCCGGGAACGCGCGCACGGCGGCTACCTCGAGTCCTTCCAACGCGACTGGTCGCCCATCGCCGACATGCGCCTGAGCGCCGTCGACCAGAACGACCCAAAATCGCAAAACACGCTGCTCCACATTATGGAGGCCTACACCTGCCTCCTCCGCGTGTGGCCCGACGCCGGACTGCGCACGGCCCTGGCCGAGCTGGTTGAAATCATGCTCACGCGGGTCGTCGACCCCGCCACCGGCCATCTCGGGCTGTTCTTTGCGAACGACTGGACGCGCCGCTCCAACCGGATATCCTACGGGCACGACATCGAAGCGGCGTGGCTGCTCACCGAGGCCGCCACGGCGCTGGGTGACGCCGCCCTCGCGGCCCGCATCCAGGCGCTCGCGGTGAAAATCGCCACGGTCACGCTCGCCGAGGGCACCGATGCCGACGGCGGCATCTACAATCTGGGCGATCCCGCCGGCCTCATCGACGCCACGAAGGAGTGGTGGCCGCAAGCCGAGGCCGTCGTCGGTTACCTGAACGCCCACCAGCTTTCCCGCGACCCGCGTTTCCTCGACGCCGCGCTGCGCACCTGGGATTTCATCGAGAGCCGCCTGATCGATCGGAAAAACGGCGAATGGTTCCGCGGCGTGACGCGCGACGGCAAGGTCATTGCGTTGTTCGAAAAGGTCAGTTTCTGGAAATGCCCCTATCACAACGGCCGCATGGGCCTCGAAGCGGTGCGCCGGCTCCGGACAATAATGAGCAAGAGCCAAGGCAATATTTGACCACGGATTTCACGGATGAACACGGATGAATCCCCGAATTTGTCATCCTTCACCCAGTGAAGAATCCATCCCCTGGATTCTTCGCTGCGCTCAGAATGACATGAAACTGAAATGATGTCTTGATCCGTGCAGATCCGTGCAATGCGTGGTTAAAATTCTTTCCTTTGCCTCTTCATGAAAAAGAAACCCTCCCCTTCCCCATCCACCGCCCCCGCGGCCTGGACCGCCCGGCTCAAGCAGCTCCGCGCCCGCCACGAGAAATTCCTCGCCCGCAAGAATCCCGTCGACCGCGAGTGGGACAACGGCGTGTTCGAGCGTTTCGTCCACCCGGTCATCACCTATCGCCATGCGCCGATCGAGTGGCGGTTCGATCTCAATCCGCAGACGAACCCGTTCCTGATGGAGCGCCTCGGCGTCAACGCCACGCTGAACCCGGGCGCGTTCTATTGGAAGGGCAAGGTGCACCTGGTCGTCCGCTTCGAGGGTTATGACCGCAAGAGTCTCTTCGCCCTCGCGGAGAGCCCGAACGGCATCGATCACTGGCGCTTCTGGGACGAGCCCGTCGACCTGCCCGAGCTGAAGCCCGAGACCAACGTCTACGACATGCGCATCACGTTCCACGAGGACGGCTGCATCTACGGCGTGTTTTGCGCGGAAGCCAAGGACCCCAATGCGAAGCCCGGCGACCTTTCGAGCGCCGTGGCCCAGGCCGGCATGGTTCGCACCAAGGATTTCAAGACTTGGGAACGCCTGCCCAACCTCCGGACGCCCGCCTCGCAACAGCGCAACGTCGTCCTGCATCCGGAATTCGTCAACGGCCAGTATGCCTTCTACACCCGGCCGATGGACGGTTTCATCGACGTCGGCTCCGGCGGCGGCATCGGCTGGACCCTGTGCAAGGACATCAACACCGGCGTGACCGGCCCGGAGAAGATCATCGATTCGCGCGCCTACCACACGATCAAGGAGGTCAAGAACGGCCAGGGTCCCGCGCCGATCAAAACCGCCCGCGGCTGGCTGCATCTCGCGCACGGCGTGCGCGCCTGCGCCGCCGGCCTGCGTTACGTGCTCTACCTGTTCATGACCTCGCTGGAGGATCCGGCGAAGGTCATCGCCCGCCCCGGCGGCCATTTCCTCGCGCCCTATGGCAGCGAGGGCTTGGGCGACGTGGCGAATGTCACCTTCGCGAACGGCTGGGTCGAATTGCCTGACAAGGCGAAGACCGTGCTGATCTACTACGGCGGGTCCGACACGCGCTGCTACGTCGCGCGCTCGACGGTCGACCGGCTCGTCGACTGGTGCCTGCACACGCCCGAGGACGCCCTCACGACCCGCAAGGCGGTCGGACAGCGCCTCGCGCTCATCCGCGCAAACCGGGTTCTGTCCGGGCGCTGAGGCGGAACGATGCGGTCGGGAAATCGTGGGAGCTAGCGGGCGCGCGATTCCTGGAATCGAGCCGCGCGCAAGTTGGCTCCCACCGCCCGCCGCGGCAAGGGGTCGCCTTCCACCCTCCGCGCACTTGCCTAAGCAGGCTGATGTTTGCAGCTTCACTGGAATGAGACCCCAGGTATTGCTCGTTTTCCTGACCCGCTTCGAGGAAAGCATGGCCATGCTGAAGGGAATCGCGCATTACGAGCGGACGCATCAGCTGTGGGCGGCGTTCCATGACGACCAGGCGCGCGCCGAGACCGACCCGCGCTGGCTGCAGAGCAAGAAATGGCATGGCGTCATCAGCCGGCACACCACCCCGGGCCTCGTGCAGATGTGCACCACGCTGAAAATTCCCCTCGTGGATGTGAACGACGTGCCTCCCTTCCCCGGCGTGCCGAAGATCCGGCCCGACAACGTCGGCATCGGCCATCTCGGGGCCGAACATTTTCTCGAGCGCGGCCACCAGCATTTCGGTTTTGCCGGTTTCTCCAATGACGGTTGGTCCTGTGAACGGCGCGAGGGTTTTGTGGAGGCCTTGCGTCTGGCCGGACGCAAGTGCGATGTCTTCGACGTCAATTATCCCGGAGACCTCACTCCCGTGTGGGATGTGGAGCAGATCACCGAGCTCTCCGGCTGGATCGGTCGACTGCCGAAGCCCGTCGGCGTCATGGCGTGCTTCGACCTGCGGGCGCAGCAACTGATCAGTGCGGCCCAGGCCGGCAATGTGCTCGTGCCGGAGGAGATTGCCATCCTCGGAGCCAACAATGATCCGATTCGCTGCGAACTGTCCTATCCCCCTCTTTCCAGCGTGGCGCCCAACGCCTTTCAATCGGGTTACCGGGCCGCGGAAACCCTCGCCGAAATGCTGTCGGGCCGCCCTCCGACCAACCTGGACCAGCGGATCGAGCCCTTGGGCGTGGTTACCCGACCCTCCACCGACGTGTTGGCGATCGATGACAGAAACGTGGCCACGGCGCTGAGCTTCATCCGCGAACGCGCCTGCCAAGGCACTACCGTGGAAGAGGTCGTGGCGCATGCGCATGCATCACGCAGTCAACTGGAGAAGAAATTCCGCCACTATCTCGGGCGCTCCCCCCAAGCCGAAATCCGGCGGGTGCAAGTCAGCAAGATCCGGCAACTGTTGTTCGAAACCGATTTCCCCCTGAAGAAAATCGCCGAATTGACCGGCTTTGAACACGTGGAATACATGTGCGTGCTCTTCAAGCGGCTGAATGGCGATTCACCCGGGATATATCGAAAGAAAACCCAATCCAAAGTCGCCCAATAGGAATGGAATCGAAAGGGCCGCCGCCGATTTCACCGTTGTAGCGATTCACGCCGGGCATAATAACACCTCACCCATGATCGTATCATCCCAACCGAGGCTCCGGAGCCAGCTCGTAGGCCTGGGCCTTGCGATCATTCCGTTTTTATTCGCCGCGTGCGGCCGGCCGGATCCCCGGACGACCTCGGCCGCGCGGGCCAAAACGTCCGTCGTGGAGGACGTGACCTTCCTCAAATCCCAGGCGATCGGTGAACCGATGACGGGCAAGCCGTGGATCGCCCATGTCAACCCCGTCGACCTGGACCGGGACGGCCTGATGGATCTCCTCACCTGCGATGCCAAGGACAACACCGTCACCTGGCTGCGCCAGGTCAAACCGGGTGAGTTTGTGGAAACCGTGCTGGCCGCAGATCTCCCCGCCCCGGTGCACGTCGAGGCGGTCGACATGGATGGGGATGGCGATCTCGACCTGCTGGTCGCCTGCATGGGTCAGGTCTTCCCCAACAATGACAAGATCGGCTCGGTCGTCATTCTCGAGAACGACGGCCACCAGCAATTTAACAGGCACGTCATCATCGACCATGTCGCCCGCGTCAACGATGTGCGGGCGGCGGATCTGGACGGCGATGGCAAACTCGACCTGGCGGTGGCGCAGTTCGGCTACGACCAGGGCGAGATCCGCTGGATGAGGAACCTTGGGAACTGGCAGTTCGAAAGCCACATTCTCCTCAATCTTTCCGGCGCGGTGAATGTCTGCATCGCGGACCTCAACGGCGACCGCACCCCCGACATCGTCGCCCTGGTCTCGCAGCAATGGGAGGAAATTTATCTGTTCGAGAACGACGGCAAGGGAAACTTCACGAACAAGGTCATCTTCGGATCCACCAACGAGGACTATGGGAGCAGCGGCATCAGTTTGTGTGACCTGAACCGGGATGGCCGCCCCGATATCCTTTACACGAACGGCGACGGCTTTGACTATGCCGCGCCCGGCGCCCGCCCCTGGCATGGCGTGCAATGGCTCGAAAATACCGGGCAGGGCTACTTCCGTTATCACCGCATCGGGGACATGGCCGGGGCGTATAGTCCCATCGGCGTCGATCTGGACGGCGACGGGGCCACGGACGTCGTGGCGGTCAGCTGCTTCAACAATTGGGCGAACCCCGCGGCCGCCTCCCTCGTCATGTTCCATAACGACGGGAAGATGAACTTCACCCCGCATGTCCTCGCCCATGTCCCCACCCATCTTCTCGCCGTTGCCGCCGCCGATCTGGACGGCAACGGCCAGCCGGTGCTGGTTACCGGAGGATTTCACGCCTATCCGCCCTTTGATCGGATGAGTCGCCTGCTGCTCTGGCGCCGGACCGCGCGACCGTGAAAATCAGCCGGTAGTCGGGGCGCACCCTCCTCGGCGCCGCCCTCTTGCTGCTGGCCGCGTTGGCGGCTGTGTGTTTCGTGGTGACCTCTGATTGCATGGATACGGCTAAAGCCGGCATGAGGACTCGCCGCCCTACCCCTTGGACCGCGCTTCAGCGCTTTCCCGGTGCGCCGGTCAGTTTCTCGATCCGCTCAATCAATTCAAGGCAGGCGGGACTGTTATGATCGCGGCATTCCCAAACGCTCTGCTTCATCCGGGGCAGCGATGTTTGCATCCCTCGTGTCTTTTGCGGCCAACCCAATCTGTGTGTATCCGTGTTCATCCGCGATTAAAACTTCCCCGGCAGTCCAAAAGTCGCCCTTGCCTGGCTCCCCTTCCCGGCTATGTTCCCGGCATGAGCACCGTGCAGGAAATCGAGAACGCCATCAGCCGCCTTTCCCCCGAGGATATGCGCCTGGTGCGCGACTGGCTGGAAAACCAGCTCGAGGACCGGTTGGAGATGACTGATGAGTTCAAGGGCCGTATCAAGAGTTCCGAACGCGAAATGGCCAAGGGCCAGCGTCCGCGCACTCGTTGATCCGACCCGGAATGAGCAAGGCTCTCCAGATCTACTACACGGCGTTCGACGAGGTGTTTCTGAAATTGCCGGATGACGTCCGCCGCAGAGTTGAGACCGCTATCGACGACATGGGCCTGCGGCTCAGTTTCTATCCCCACTACCGTATGACCGGTCACAATCGCTACCGGCTTCGCGTCGGAGACTATCGGATCATTTATACCTTCGACACGACCCGGAACGAGACACACCTGCTGGCTGTGGGCCACCGACGGGATATTTATCGGTAAGGCCCTCAAACCGTTCACTGCTGATCTCCACTAACATCTCATTAATCAGTGGCTCAGCAACGTGCATCAGTGGCCAAACCCGCCTTCGTTCCGTGTGTTCTGTGCATTCCGTGGTCAACTCCGCCCTTCGCGTCTCTTCGTGTCTTTGGCGATTGCCAAACATCCGTGTCCATCCGGGTAATCCGTGGTTCCTCCCTGCGTCTCCGGAGGGGATCCAAACCTGTGCAAACGGAGATCCCCTCTGGAAGAGGGGCCTGCCGTCCGTAGCTTGGGCGAAGGATGGTGCCCGTGAGGGCGGGGTGGGTCAGGCCGATGCGCGAGACTCAACAGGTGTAACCCCCGCCTCAGCCGGCCAGGATCTTTTCGATCCGCGTCAGTTCATCGGCCGCGAGCAGCGGCTGTTTCAACGCGCCGTGGATGTCCTCGATCTGGGCGACCTTGCTCGCCCCGATGAGCACGGTGGTGATCTCCGGGCGGCGCAACAGCCACAGCGTGGCGAGCTGCGCCAGCGTGGCGCCGCGCGCCAGGGCAACCTCGTTGAGCGCGCGCACCTTGGCCAGCACCGCCGGCGTGATCTGCTCCTCCTTGAGGAATCCGCTGGGCTTGTGCGCCCGCGAATCCTCCGGGATGCCCTTCAGGTAGCGGTTGGTGAGCAGCCCCTGGGCGAGCGGCGAGAACGGTATGCAGCCCGCGCCGACCTCGGTGAGCGCCGGCAGCAGTTCCGGCTCCACCCACCGGTTGAACAGGTTGTAGACCGGCTGGTGGATGAGCAGCGGCACGCCGAGGCTCTTTAAAATGGCGGCGGCCTGCCGGGTCTCGGCGGCCCGATAGTTCGAGATGCCCGCGTAGAGCGCGCGGCCCGAGCGCACGGCGTCGGCCAGCGCGGTCATGCTTTCCTCGAGCGGCGTGTCGGGGTCCGGCCGGTGGTGGTAGAAGATATCGACGTAGGCCAGGCCCATGCGCTTCAGGCTCTGGTCGAGCGACGAGAGCAGGTATTTGCGCGAACCCCATTCGCCATACGGCCCGGCCCACATCCAGTAGCCGGCCTTGGTGGAGATGATCAGCTCGTCGCGATGCGCCGTGAAATCCTCCCGGAGGATCCGGCCGAAATTCTCCTCCGCCGATCCAGGCGGCGGACCGTAGTTGTTCGCCAGGTCGAAATGGGTGATGCCGAGGTCGAAGGCCCCGCGGAGCAGCGCCCGCTGGTTGTCGATCGGGTCGATCCCGCCGAAATTATGCCAGAGGCCGAGCGAAATGCGCGGGAGCTTCAGGCCGCTGCGGCCGCAGCGCGCATAGGGGGTCGTCTCGTATCTTTGCGGATTCGGGGCGTAGAAACTCATGCCCCGAGGCTTGTCAGCGACGGATTAATTGGAAGGGAAAAGAGCGAGCGCGAGCAGGATGTCGCCGGGAGCCGGCGCCGCCATCTCCTCCAGCGAGGCCGACAGCGCCGCGGCCATGGCTTGGGCCTGTTCCTTCGGGACGCCTGCCAGAATCGCCAGCGGTTCGGCCGTAGGGGCCTCGCCGCCAGCGAGGGGCCGGGCAAAGATGCCCGCAGGCAGCTCCGCCGACGTCGCATAATAGCGCCCGCCCCTGGCGGCAAAGAACACCTGCCCTGCCCGCTCCAGCAACCGGGTGGCCAGCGCGTCCGCCGCCGGACGGTGCGCGGCGCGCGCGAACTCGCGGCAGCCCAGGGCCAGGGCCGCGTAATCCGCCGGCCCCGCCGCCACGCCGGAGCCGCGTTGATGGCGCAGGTCGCCTTTCGGCGAAAGCACAAATTCCTTTTGCACGGCCGCATAAAGGCGGGCCGCCGCGTCGAGGTAGCGCGCGTCGCCGGACTGCGCCCCGGTGCGGGCCAGCGCTGCGAGCAGCAAACCGTGGGCTCCGGCGGTCGCCCGGTTGTCCAGCGGCGGCGCGGGGCGCTGGGCGCGCACGGCCAGCAGCCGGGCGGCGGCGGCCGCCTGCGCCGCGTCGACCAATGCCGGGGAATGCAGAAGATTTTTGTCCTTCAAATGCCCGGAAGGATCATCCTCGGCCGGCACATTCCCGGCCGGTTGGACGCCATGGGCGTTCTTGAAAGCAGCGGCGTCCTTCCCGAGGGCCGCGTCGATCTCCGCCGCCGTCCATGCGTAATAGCCGGCAAATTCCTCCGCCGTGGCATCCTCCGCCGCGGCGAAGGTGCCGTCGGGCCGGCCGAGCCGGCTCAGCGCGTAGTCGAGTGCTCCGCGCGCGGCCGCGGTGAAGGCCTTGGCGTCGTCGTCCTGCGCCGCGTCCAGCAACGCGAGCGCGAGCCGCGCCTGGTCGGACAGGAATTTTTGCTGGGAGGGAATCCGCCAGGCCGGATCCGTGGCGTAGTGAAAGAATCCACCGTCCAGCGGATCGCGCAGCGCGCTGGTGGCGATCGTCCGCAGCGTGGCCAGCGCCGCCGTGCGATCAGCCGGCGATTGCCGCAGCAGGAAACGCAGGAGTTCGGGCTCGGGATATTTCGACGGGCTGCTGAAGCCGCCGTGCTCGGCATCATACTGCGCCCGCCAGACGTCCGCCGCGGCGGTCAGCCGGGTTTTGGTTTTTTCCACGGGCACGGGTGCCACGGCCGGGAGAGAGGGCGTGAGCGCGGCGACGGCCTCGCCCGCCCGGGTGCGGCAGCCCGCCGGGTCGCTGGTCCAGGCGGTAAGCGCCTGCTGCGCGACCTTCATGAAACTCGGTTTGCCCCACTCCTCGCTCGGCGGCAGATAGGTGGCCCCCTCGAAGGGCTGGAGTTCGGGCGTGAGCCAGAGGTTCAGCGGCCAGCCGTTGAGCTGCTTCACTTGGCTCACGTAGGCCTGGTAGAGCGCGGCCAGCTCCGGATGCTCCTCGCGGTCGACGATCACGCAGACGAAGTTGGCGTTGAGGAATGCCGCGGTGTCGGCGTTGGTGAATGACTGCCGCACCATGGCTTGGCTCAGCTCGCTGGTGAAGGCGCCGATGACGAGATAGACGGGCTTTTGCTCCTGCTTCGCCCGGGCCAGCGCGGAGGCGCCCCACGGCATCCACTCAACGCGGCTACCCACGCTGGCGCGCAGGAAGGCGGAGGTTTCGCCGCGCAGCAGCTCCGCCGCGGGACACATGGTGAGCCCGGCGCTCAAGCCGAGCACGAAGGCCGCGCCGAAGCGCTTTAAACCCAAGACTGATCCAAGCGGGGCAGGAACGGGCATCGCGGTTTGCATGAATTGACCCACTTATATGAGCCCGCGCAAATACGAGACGAGCCCAAATCAATATACGCATGGTGCTGCTCCGTTAGGTGCGCATGCCTCCCCCAACACACCCCGCCCTGACGGGCACCCCTCTCCAAGAGGGGATTTTCGCTCGCGCAGGTTTTGAGGCCTCTTCAGAGAGGGGTGGTGCAAAGCGACGAGGTGTGTCTCTTCATGTGGAATTCCCAGCAATCCACCCGCCGCGGCTCAGAGCTTCATCGAGAGGCTCAGATTGAGCGTGTAGTCGGCAAAGGCGGCGTCGCCGGCTCTGGCCGAGCCGAAGGTCGTCACGCGGTTGCGGTGCACCGCGATCGGCACCGTCAGCGTGCCGCTGTAGCGGCCCTTGCTGTAGGTCACGCCGGGCTCGACCGCGACCGCGAAGCCCGGACGGCGGCTGCCGCGACTGTTGCCGAACAGGTCGTGGGCGATCACGCCCTCGTTGCGCGCGCCGAGGCTCACGGAGAGCCCCTTCACGGGCTCGATCCGGTATTCGAAGCCGCCGCGCACCATATATCCGTCGGGAATCGAGAAGCCGGTCTTCTCGTTGCGCCCCTCGGGATTGATGAGATAGAAGCCGTTGCCGTAGGCCGACAGGTTGCCCTTGAGGTGAAAGAAGCCCTGCATCGAGACGGTGAAGCCCGTGCCACCGTCACCCGGCTGGATGGACGAGTCCACGTAACGCAGGACGGGACCGGAGGACCTGACGAAAATATCCTGCGCCTCCGCGTCGCCGGTCGGGAGCTTGAGGCCGACCCCGACGGAAAGGTTCCAGCGCTTGGTCTTGACCGGATCGATCACCCAGTAGCTGGCGCTGAGCTGCATGTCGGCCAGACCGGAGGCCTGCGTGGAGAAACGCTGGCCGGAGCTGTTGCCGAGGTGCTCGTAGAGCGAGGAGCGGTCGTGGTTGACGAAGGGCAGCGTCATGCTGAGGTTCAGCCGCTTCGACCAGGCGTAGGTCAGAGTGGTGTCGTAGAAATAGGAGTTGTTGTAGACCTCGGTGCCCTGGTCCGAGCGCTGGGTCTGCTCGTCGTCGCCGGCAAAGTGCCGGTGGGATTTGAAATGGCGAAGGGCGAGGCTGACCTGCCAGTCGCCTTGCTCAAGGAAACCGGTGCCGTCGGTGATCATCGCGCTGCCGCCGCCGCGGGCGATGACGCAGCCCTGGGCGTGGGCCTGGGCCGCGGTGATGATGAAGCCGGCGATCACGAGGAGCGCGCGGGCATGTTGCCTGGCCAAAGCCAGGAACGGATGGGGGGTGGCGTGGATTTGCATGGCGTGGATTTGCTGACTGATACCGCGACTGATCGGGGTTGGGTGTCGATCAGGCGCGAAGAACAGGGCGAAACCGTGGTGAAATACGCACGGCTGGAAACAACTCTGGGACTAGCTGCCAGCCGAGCGGGACGAACCGCAGTTCCCGATCTCAACCGAAAATGCACGCTCCGACCCGGCCGATCTTCAGAGCCTTTCCGCTTTCATACCGCCGCATCGATCACGCCTTCGCCCGCCGCCGGACTGAAGCGTAGCGGCAGGCGTCCCTGCCTGTCGCGACCAGATTCCATAGGCACGGAGGCCGGTGGCTCTCTTGAGAGCACGCGTCCAACCAACTCGAAAAATGCGCGATCAATCAGGCCTGCGCGCAAACGTCCCGGTCGCCTACAGTTTCAGCGTCGTCTGGAGGTAGAAGAAGTCGGCGTCGCTGCGCGCGCCGGTGGCACCCAGGTAGGAACCGGCGAAAAATTTCGAATAGCCGACATCGATCACGGCGTTCGCACACGGTGTCCAGGTGACGGTCAGATCGAATTCGTTGCCAACACTGGCCGGGGCGGTTTGCGCGGCGGCATTGAGGGGCCGCACGGTGGCGACGCCGTTCTTGCGATACCAGGCGTCCTTCGCCGTGTAGAGGGAAAACCAGTGGTAATCGATTCGCGCCGCCACCTTGGGCAGCGGCGTGAACCGGACCGTCGCGACGAACTCCCGCAGGTTTTTCCAGCTGATCACATCCATGAAGCCATACCACTTGTGCCCGCTCGGAAAGAGCGTCATGAACGACCCGTTCGTCCCGTCGGTGCGGTCGGTGTCGCCGGAGGCGAGATTGTATTCAAGGTCAAAGCGCGGCTTTCCCGGCAGGCCGGTCGTCGTGTAGCCAAACAGGGAGTGGAGGGCCCAGGCCTTCTGGTCCAGCGAGGCGCTGCTGCCGCCATACGGGCCGGTGGCCGTGGTCGTCTGGCGGTCGACACTGCCCCACTGCCAGGCGGCCTCGAACTCGGCATCGACCTTCCCTTCCTTCGGCGGCGAGAAGTAGCGCGTGCCCAGGGTGAAGATATCCTGGCCGATGTCGTAGGCCGCGGCCGTGCGCGCCGGCGCGGGAATCGCGGTGGTCGGTGCGTTGTAAACCGGGTTGTTGTCCCGCTTGTTCCGCCACAGCAGGTAGCCGTCGAGGGTGCGGCCCTGGTCGAGCTTGGCGGTGACGTAGACGCCGCTGAACATGTCGTTGGTGCTCGAATGGTCGAATTTCCAGCCATCGCCGAGGTTTGTGCCCTCGATGTTGACCACGCTGCTGACGAATAACGTCGCGGTGGCCTTGCCCGGCACGACCGACCAGGCCAGTTTGCCGGCGTCGAACGTGCGGGCGAAGTTGTTCCAGTCACCGGGGCCGACGAGCCGCTCCTCCCCGAAGGCCAGGATCTGCCGGCCGACGGTGAAGGCCACCGGGGATTTCTTGGGATCGGCCCAGGAGATGGACGCAATCCGGAGGTCCAGCGCGTCGTTGCCTTCCGCGCCGAGGATGAACGGGACCTTGGGCCGCTCGGAGCCCCATTCACGCGCGTCCTGCAACTGCAACTGCAGGGACATGCCGGGATCGGGCTTCCAGGTGAAGCCGATGCGCAGGCGCTGGACAAACCAGGAACCGTCGGTGGGCGAGTGCGCCGCGGAATTGAAGTCAAAGTTTTCCCGCCGGTTCTCGTAGCGCAGTCGTTCGACCAACTCGAACACTCCCTTCCCCGCGTCAAACGTGACCGGCTTGAAGGCCGTCGCCGCGGGAGCGGCGGGACGAGAATCGGCGGCGCCGGCCGCCAGCGCGGCGGTGAGAAGCGACAACAACAGGACTGCTCCAGTGAGGGAGTGATTCATGAGTGCGTGAATTTTCAGACTAACGGTTTGGGGGAGTGAAAAAGAGCAGAGGGCCGTCGCAGCGCGACACGACAATCGCGGATTGTTTTGAACCGGCCACATGCACCGCCACGGCCGAGCGGGCGTCGCCCGTGACCATCAGGCCGGATTGCGCCGGTGAGAGCGGCGTGAAGCCGCCCCGGCCATCGCCCTTCAGCAGCACGCCGAGACCGCCGTCGAAGCGGCCGGTGGCGGCCTCCGGTCCGAAATTATTGCCGACGCAGAAGAGATCGAGCCGGCCGTCGCCATCGAGGTCGCGCGCGACGATGGCATTGATCGGCGCGATCTGGGCGGTCCGCGGGAGCGGCGCGAACCTGAACGTGCCGTCCTGCTGCTGGAGAAACACGCCGCTCGCGAGCTCGGTGGCGGCGAGCTTACGCACCTGCGCGAGATGATCGGCGCCAAAGATCTCCTCCACGGTCGCCGCGGCGAACGCCCGGTAGGTCGGGAATTTCTTCGGCAGCCAGGGGAAGGCGTAGGCCAGCTTGCTCCGGCCGCGCAGCGGGTAGAGCCGGCTGTTCTCGTATTGCGCCTCGATGAGCTGGTCCTTGCCGCTGCCGTCGAGATCGCCGGCAAAGAGCATCGTGGGTTCGGCGGCCGAGGCGACATACTTGGTGTTCAAGCCGACGTTGCCGGCGACCAGGTCGGGGCGGCCGTCGCCATTGACATCCGCCACCGTCAGCGCGCTCCACCAGCCGGTGACGCCGGCGAGGCCGGCCTTCGCCGTGAGATTTTCAAAGCCTTGGCCGGTGTTGTGCCAATAGGTGACCGGGCCCCACTCCGTGGCGACGATCAGGTCGGGTCGCTTGTCGCCGTCGACATCGGCCCAGACGGCGGCGGTGACCATGCCGATGCTGCGCAAGCCGGGGGCGAGCGTGTCGGTGACGTCCACGAGTTTGCCGCCGACATTGTGGTAGAGGAAACTGCGCGGGGTCTCGGGATATTTGCCCGGCGCCACCCGGCCGCCGACGAAGGCGTCAACCTTGCCGTCGCCGTCGAAATCCGCCGCGGCCACCGGGCCGGTGCTCTCGCCGTCGGCGGGCAGCGTGCCGGCGGGCGCGAGGGTGAAGCCGCCCTGGCCGTCGTTGAGGTAGAGGCGGTCGTTGAGCAACGGATCGCCACGCGCCTTTTGCACGCCGCCGGCGGAGATCAGCAGATCGGGGTGACCGTCGCCATTCACGTCGAGGAAGGCCGCGCCGACATCGTCGGATTCGGCCGCCCCGGCCCAAGGCTGCGCGGGTGCCGGCTTGAAGGAACCGTCGGCCTGGCCGAGGAAGAGTTCGCCGGCCTGGCCGGCGGTGCCCGTCACAAAAACATCGTCCCACCCGTCGCCGTTGACATCGGCGACGGCCAGCACGGGGCCGAGGCCGTTGAGGCGGCGCGGGAGGAGCCGCTGGCGGGTGAACTCGTCAAACGGACGCAGCAGGTTGGTGTGCTTGAGACCGTGGCTGGCGGCGGACTCGGCAAAAAGCGCATCGGCGCGGGCCGGAGTCTTGAAAGTGGCGGCGGTGAGCACCGGCTTGGCGCCCTCGGGGAGCGCGGGCTCGCTGATGGTGAGGAGCCGGTCCGCCGGGAGATTTTCCAGCACCTGCACCTGGCCGCGCGGCCAGCGGATGGTGAGCTGTTTGATCGTGGTGTCGTCGCCGAGGCCGAAGTGCACGAGCGGGGGCTCGCTGGCCACGATGCCGCGTTCGGTGAAGAGCTCGCGCATCTGGATGCCGGAGGCGGTCTCGATGCGCAGCTCGGCCCCGATGCCCTCGAGGTTGGGCGCGCGGCCGGCGAGCTTGATGACGGCGCGGTGGCCGCCCGTCGTGTCGTTGCGGATGATGGTGGGGGGCTCGTTGTAGGTGGAGAAAACGAGGTCGAGGTCGCCGTCGCCATCGAGATCGGCCAGGACGCAGCCGAAGCTGACGCCCACGTGGTCGAGGCCCCACTCACGGGACACGTCGGCGAATTTCAGGTCGCCGAGATTGTGGTAAGCGAGGGTGCTCTCGCGCCGGGGTTCGGCGTTTTTCCAGACATTGGCGCGGGCGGTCAGCGTGGGCGCGACGTTCTGCTTGTCGACGATATCGGCGTCGACGAAGTTGCGCACCATCCCGCAGGTGAAAAACACGTCGAGCCGGCCGTCGTTGTCGAGGTCGCCGAGCCGGGCGCCGAAAGTCCAGCCCGTCGCATCCATACCGGTCAGGTGGGCGACCTCGGCAAAGCGATCGGTGCCGGTGTTGAGGTAGACGGCGTTCCACATGTATTGGGGGATCAGGTCGGCGACGCGCTCCATTTCCCAAAGTCCGCGGCCGATCTCCTCCATGCCAGTCATGAACTCCGCGTGGTTGCGGTCGCGCATGTCGGTGACGAGAAAGTCGACCAGGCCGTCGTTGTTGAGGTCGCCCGCATCGGCGTTCATCGAGAAATACGTCACGTGCGGCAGGCGCTCGTCGACCACGTCGGTGAAAGTGCCGTTGCCGTTGTTGAGGTAGAGCCGGTCGGGGGTCTCGAAATCATTGGCCACATAGATGTCCGGCCAGCCGTCGTGGTTGATGTCGAGCCAGAGAGCGGCGTGGCCCTGCGTCAGGCCCCAGATGCCGGCCTTCGCCGAGACATCGGCAAAATGGCCGTGGCCGTCGTTGTGCAGCAGGTAGTCGCGGCGGCCCTGCGGGGCCTTGGAGAAATCGAGGATGTTGGTGACCAGGTAGCAGTCGATGAATCCGTCCCGGTCGTAGTCGGCGAACAGGGCGTGAACCGACGCATCCTTGATATCGAGGCCGTATTCCTTGGCGCGCTCGGTGAAGGTGCCGTCGCCGTTGTTGACGAAGAGCAGATTCGGGGCGTCGTAGCGGCAGACGTAGAGGTCGGGGTTGCCGTCCTGGTTGATGTCCACCACGGTGGCGCCGGTCTTGCTCGAGCCCTCCTCGTCGCAAGCCACCCCGGCCGCATGGGCGATGTCGAAAAATTTGAACGGCGCCACCTGGCGGTAGAGCGCGCACGGGCCGTTCTTGGAGATGGCGAAGATATCCGGCCGGCCGTCGCGGTCGAAATCCGCAACCGCCACGCCGGTCTCGACGGCGCCGAGGGTGAGTTCGCGGAAGCGCGCGCCCCACATGCGCGGGTCGTTGAAGACGTTGGGCACGGTCACACCGGTGTCGGCGGGCGCGAGCACCGCGAAAGCCTTGGCCCCGGCCGGAGCGGCTGCGCGCGGCAGCAACGGCGTGGCGGTGTAGTCGGCGGCGAGGGCGAGCGACGCCGTGCAGAACAGAAGGGTGGAGAGCGTGGTTTTGAACATGACGGGCGTGGTTAGGTGGCGAGAACGGGCCCGGTAGCCGAAGCCGTCCGGGTGCGGGAGACCAAAAATGCCAAGGCCAGCGGCGCCGCATAGCTGCCGCCGTGCTCGATGAACACCCAGAAGGGAGCACCGGCCATCGGGCTCAGCGCCTCCGTGACCAGCTTCCACCCGACCACGCCGAACAGCAGTCCACGGCCCGGCTTGAACAGAACGGCCAGCGCCAGCAGGCACTCAAAGATGCCCACGAAGGAAATGGCCGCCGCACCGGGCAGGCCGATCAGGTTGTATTGGGTGACGAACATCGGCTTTTGCACCATCCAGTTGAGCATGCCGTGGCCGAGCAGCAAAAGCACCGTGGTCAGGCGCAGGACCCAGTGGATCGCCAGTTCGCGCGACTTTTCGTCGAGGCGACCGCCCAGCCCGGACTTCAGGCTGCCGCCCCGGGTGAGAACCAGAAACAAAGCCAGGGGCGCGCCGTAGTTGCCGGCCCGCTCGACCGCCTCCCAACCGGATTCGCCGGCGAGCGGACGCAGCAAGGCCGTCCACACGCACCAAGCCACCATATACAGGACAACCCCACGGACCGGATAGAACAACACCGACAACCCCAGCGCAATATCGAAGAAGCCGACCCACGGCATCAAGCCAAGGGCGGTTTCCCGCCCGATACCGACCACGGCAAAATAAGGCGTCCAGGCGGCGTTGTGGAGCACACCGAGCATCCCGTGGCCGATGAAGCAGCCAACCACCCCGCTCCGCAGGATCCAGAGGAACGTGGGACCCGCGAGAGGGTTATCCGGCTGAATGGCGGGTTGCTTGTTCATGGCGGCAGGATTTTGCCGGTGGGTTGGGCATTCGGCAAGAAGAGCCGGCCGTTCAGGGCTTGGCCGGGGTTTTCACCGGCAGCAGGGCGTGTTCGAGGGTCCAATCGGCGATCTTCACGCCAACCTTCTGGGCCTCGAGATTGTCCGACATCGTGTGGATGCCGCCCCAGACCCGGCTCATCCCGGCCTCTTTCTGGGCATCGGAAAGCTTCTTGAAGGTGCGCACTGCGCCCGGCAGCGCGTCGGAGGTGACCGAGAACTCGATGTCGTCGGTGCCGAAGAACACGGCCAGGAGCCGCGCGCCTGCCGCGGAGAAAGTGCTGTGCCCCGATGTGTAGGACGGAAAGGGCGGCGAGGGCATGTTGGGAATGAACTCCGGGATGGTCGCGGCCTTCGGGTTGAGCTGCTGGTTGATCTCGCGCAGCGCGGTCTCAGGCCGCCAGACGTTGTAATAGAATTTCGTTTCCCAGCAGGAAATGGCGGAGTCAGCCTGCCCGAAGTTAAGCAGGGCAAAGAGCCGGGCGGCGTCCGGCACGGAGAGCTTGTTGCGCCGGGCCAGGTCGGCCGCCACCATGTTCCAGTGCCCCGGCGGAGTGCTGGTGCCCAGATCGTCGTTCCAGAAGGGCGTGCTCAGGGTCTGGTATTCGGTGCGGTCGGCGTTGTCGCGCGCGCCCTTTTTGGCAACAAAGGCGAGTTCCTCGGCGTAAGCCTCCGAACCCAGCGACTCGGGCGGCGGCGCGCGGAACTGGTCCGACGAGGTCAGGACGAAAGGCGCGACCCGGCCCCAGAAGGGCAGCAGGGGCGGACGGAACTGGGACGGTGTCTCGCGCCATTTGCCCGCCTCGGTGCTGGAATAATTTCCGGGAACGGGTTTGTTGTAACCGGCTTTCGCGATCTTCTCGAGGATCAGTCCGGCCACGTGCTCGCCCCACGCGATCCCGTCGGTCTTGGCCTGGCCGTCGGGTATCGCGGCGAGGGCCTTCTCGTAGGCCACCTGCAGATTGTGGGGATTGGAGGTCGCGCTCCAGAGCGCGATCATCACCGTGTGCGCGGCGCCCGCGATGGCGGCGTCCATGTCCACGCCCGCGGGGGCGGGATCGTTCACCAGCCAGCCCTGATGGGTGCGGGTGATGCCGTTGACCGCATCGAAGATGGCGGCATGGTAGGTGGCGAAAAAGAACGAGGAGATCGGCGGCGGGTTGCGCGCGAGCCGGGTGGCGTTGAGCGCCTGGTCGTTCCAGTAGAGCACGGAGTTTTCGCCGAAGGCGAACGGTCCGGTGAGCGCAACGGCGGCCAGCGCCGTCACGAGAATGCGTGGGAGTTTCATGCTTGGGGGTAGAGGTGCGGGAATGATTCGCTTGCGTGCGGCGAACCGGGACGGGCGAAAATTGGTCAGAGATGAGAGTATCTGAAAATCCCACAGGGACGAAATGCCATTAAATGGGGGCGAAATGTCGCCGCTCGCGGCTTTTACTGAGTCTCGTATAATATAGTGACAAAGGAGGAAGTTTCTGCCTCGCTGGCGGGGTGAAAAACAAAGCAAAGGTTTACCGGCCCCGGCGTGATTT
>JAYVZM010000363.1:0-8931 GCA_043783345.1 Verrucomicrobiota bacterium | reverse complement strand
GGATACGAACTGCGCGACACCAAGACCGGCACCGACTGGATCGCGCGAAAAAGCACGTCACCCGGCACCGGGTAGAAATTCCGCTTGTGTGTTCAATCGGACAGTGCTACAAGGGGCAGCATGCCTTCTCCAATCGCACCCACGGACTCCATGCCATTCGACGATGAAACCGCCACGGGCGAGCCCGGCGCGGAGCCGCCACCCGAGCCATCGCCGCCGGCCCTGAACCTCACCAGCGATCAAGCCAGCCAAGCCGGCATCGCGGACGCCCAGCCGGGCGATACCTACACGCTCAAGATCACCATCGACGGCACGCAGGAGGGTATCACCGGCAGCATCCTTCCGGGCAGCGCCGTGAAGGACGAGGCCGCACCCGCACCGGGGTCTAACCGGATCAAGAGCCCGAATGACCTCGGGCTCGGCGACGGACTCGAAGCCAGCCCCAGCAGCGATCAAGCCAGCCAAGCCGGCATCCAATGACGCCCTCGCCTTTCCCGCAGATGCCGATGGGACAGGCCGCGACATCCGCCGCCGGAGCACCCACCGGATTTCCCGCCATGCCGCCACCTAGCGGAGGAGCCGCGGCACCGCCCGCGCAGGCGAACCCGCCCGCGCAGGCCGCGCCAAGCCAGCAGATGCCCGCACCCGGCGCAGGATTGCCATCTGGCATTGTCGTTCGGATGCAGCCCGACGGCACCAGCGTCTATGTGATGCCGAGTCCGACCGGCGACCCGAGTCAGGACGTGATCCTAGGGCTCAACCCGCCGGTCAAAATCCCGAAGGCATTTCAGCCTCAAGCCCCACAGGGCGCGCAGTAACCATCGCCCAACATGGCGAGCGAAAAAAAAGTCAAACCGCAGGGTAGTGAAGTGGTATTACGAGAGACCCATAACCTCTCATCCCGAGTTCGATACTCGGCCTTGCAACCAGCCTGACTGATGGACGCCAACATTGCCCTACGGCTGGACGACCGTAAGAACAACTCGCACTACGACGCGCAGTTTGCTGATCAAGTGCGACGCATCACCAAGGACTATATCGAGGCCGGGCTCCAGGCGCTCAACTTCTACATCGCGGACTTCGACGCCGCGACCGACCTCGTGGAGATGTACGCGCCCATCGAGAACGCGGCCACCTTCGACAAGGTGGAGCGCAACGCCGCAATCAACTTCCGGCACCCGATGACCTTCATCGAGATGGTGACGCTCACCACCTTCGTCGCGCAGATCATCTTTGGCGGCGAGCAGGCCCGCAGCGTCGAGGCGCAGGGCGAGGACGACCAGCCAAAGGCCGACAACATCAACGCCCTTCTGGCCTACAACGACAGCAAGCTCGGCATCTACACACAGGGCTGGCTGCTCTGCTGGAACGCCATCGTTTACAACCGCGGCATCTGGTATGAGAGCACCGACCAAGACGTGACGGTCGAGCGCGAGGCCATCGAGGAGCCCGATCTCGCGGCGGAGAAGATTCAGATTTTCAAGGCCGACGGCGTGACACCCCGGACCCGCGGCGGCAAGCCAGTATTTGAACCCGCGAAAAAAACACGCTGGCGCAACAAGCGGACCAAGACCGGCTTCTTCAACAAGCTCGATCTCGTCAGCCCCTACGATTTCATATGCGACCCCACCCTGCCGATGATCCGATTCCAGGAGAGTCGCTTTGCAGGCCATCGGGTGATGATCCCGTGGCACGAGTTGAAAAGCCGCAGTGAACTCGACCCGACCGATGACAACTACGTGTTGCCGCATGTGGTGGACAAGCTCAAGACCCAGAAAGGTGGCGGCGGATCGCTGACACCCGCGGCGATGGGCGGCACCCAGGGCACCAACAGCAGCCGCACCTTTTGGGAGCGCCAGAACCGCGCCGCATCGGTGGCCGGGCTCGTCACCGCCTCAGCTATCGGCGGCGGCAACGCGGTCAACAAAGAGGACGGTGGCACCATCGAGTGCTGGCTCCTGCAAATCCGCATCAAGCCCAAGACCCTCGGCATGTATGACGATGAGGAATTCGAGCTGGTCCAGACCCTCTGCACCGGCACCGGGGAAATCCTGAGCCTCAACGTGCGGCCCAACAAACACGACGAATTTCCCTACGCGGTCGGGGAGGGAAGGCCAAACGCCCACCGGCAGTTTGGCCCCGGCTGGGCGCTGGCGGTCAAGCCCTGCCAGGATCGGGTGGACGACCTCAACATCACCCACAGCACCGCACAGAAACGGATGGGCAACATCCTGCTGATTGACGAGGCGAAGTGCGACGTGAAGAACCTCCTTAGCCGGGACAAGAACGGCCTGATGATTATGCGGAAGCTTGAAGGCAAAGGCGTGTCTCCCGAGGAGTGCGTTTATCAGATTCCGCTCAAGGACGTGACGGCCGGCTACAATGACGAGATGGCGATGTGGGAGAAGACCGCCGAGAACGTCACCGGCGCCCACGCCTTCACCCAGGGCCAGACCGAAGACCCGAGCCAGACCCTCGGCCAGTTTGACGCCGTGAAGCAAATGGCAGTCGGGCGAATCTCAAGCATTGCCAGGATGCTGGCCGAGCAGGTTCTGAAACCACAGACGCGGCGATTTTTCTCCAACTTTCAGCAATTCATGCCCGAGCAGATGGTCATTCGGGTGCTCGGAAAAGGGCAGGACTTTGACCCGTCCAACCCGCCGCAGGATTACACGAGCATCGCCAGAGCGGACATCCAGGGCGGATTCGACGTGGTGAGCCACGACGGCGCCATGCCGGGCGCGGACACGAAGATCGTGGCGGCACTCAGCCGGGCTCTGGAGGTTGGTTCTTCCAACCCGATGCTTGCATCCGCGTTCGACAAGACCCAGCCGGGCGCGATGGACCCGGTGAAGATTTTCACCTACCTGATGAAGAAGGGCGGGGCGCCCGTGACCGAATTCCAGATGACGCTCCAGCAGGCGCAGGAGAACCAGAGGGCAGCATTGCAGGCGCAGGGCATCATCCAGCCGCCTCCTCCGCACGAGAGCATGAATTTCAAAGACGTGCCACAGACAGACCAGGCTGCCATGCTCCAGCAGGCCGGTCTGCCAGCGCCGCCGACACCGCTGGGGCCGAGCGCCAGCCAGCTACCGCCAACCCCGACCGCCGCCCCACCAGCTCTCCACCCGGCAAACGTGTGAGTCTCCACATCCTCAACGGCGGCATCGCGCAGCAACCAGACGACGACCGACTAAAGCTGGAAGTCGTCCGCCACCGGGTGCTCGGCAAACCCTACTCGAAATGGCGCGCGATCATCGCGGAGACAGGTAACAGCGACACCGATTTCCTAATTTGCCTCAAGCGGCTCTTCGGCATCACCATCGACAAGACGGCAGACCCGATGCTCTACATCACGCAGGACACCCAGCAGATGAGGCAGCTTGAGGAGCAGGGCGTCGCCAACCCGACCCTGCTGCAAATCCTTCTGACCACCCGCGCGATTGCGCTGGACGAACAGGCGGCAAGCGAGCTTTTCATCAAGCGCCTGAAAGAGGACGGCGCGGAACCTCAGCCGGAAGGCCAATGAGCGCCGAAGCCGACCAGCGCGTTGCCGCCTCCCTCGGACTGCACCCCGAGGCGGTCGGCATCGCCCGCGGACAATTCAACGATGAAGCCGCCGGCGTCATCATCCGGGCGATCATGGCCGACCGCATCCGGCAGGTGCTCGACGAGGACGCGCGCCGACTCCGCAACATCACGGCCGGCGGGCTCGATCATCTCCAAGGCCACATGGACGGACTGGAACTCGCCATCGGCACCATCACGACACGACTCGACTAATGAACCGCCACCGCAAAATCAGCAACCCAACGCAGTAACCACAAGACACCGATATGCCCGACACCACCCTGCCCGCAGACCTGATGAGCGTCCCCATTGCGCCGCCATCCACACCAGCATCGACGATTGTCGAAGTGAACCTGACGCCGAAACCCATCAAGGAAGTCAACATCGCCGAGGCGCTCGGCATTCCGCGGAGCAACATCAAGGGGCCGGGCGACATCTTCGGGGCCGATGAAGCGCCGGACGCCGTCAACGCCCGGATCGACGCCGGCATCAAGGAGCGCGACAGCAACGGGCGCTTCCTGCCAAAAGACCCGGCCGCGAAGCCGGTGGCCGCGAAGCCGCAGCCCAAGCCGCCAGTCAAGCCCGTCGCCGTCATCCCACCGCCAGAACCGAAGATCAAGATCGGCACCGAGGAAAAGACCGCCGCCGAGTGGCAGGCATTTCACAAGGAGCTGGCCGACAAAGCGAAGCCGGCCGAGCCCGTGAAGCCCATCGAGCCAGCCGCCCCAGCCGCCCCGCAGGAAACCGACGACCAGCGCCGAACCGCCTTCATCGAGCAAGCCGCCGAGCACTTCGCGCCGAGCCAAGAGGACTTCGACGCCATGCTGGCCAGCGGCGACGTCAAGGCGTTTGGCCGCATGATGGCCCGCGTAGCCGCCGACGCCCGCGAATGGATGGTCCGCACCGTTAGCCCGCACCTCGACCGCTTCGACTCGCAGCTTTCCCCCATCACGCGCCAGCAGGAGGAAATTCAGCAATACCAGGCCGAAAATCAGTTCCTGCTCGCCAACCCGGACATCAAGGCGATCACCGACGCCGACCCGACTAAGCTGGAAGTTCACCGCGGACTAAACCAGCAACTCAGGCAGGAACTCGACGCCATGAAGATGCTGGCCAAACAGAGCCCGGACAACGGGTGGGTGAAAGAACGGGCCGAAGCCATCGAGAAAGACTTCCTTGGAGAACTGGCGAAAGCTGCGCGCGGCAAGCTCGGCTTGAACGGAGCCGCGCCCGCTCCAGCCGCCATGCCGGCCCCGGCAGCCACCGAACCGCCCAAGCCCAAGCAGCCTGCCGAACGCCCGCTCGGCGGCGACCGCCCAGGAGCATCCTCGGCACCGCGTGGAGAAACCAACGAGGCCCGGCTGGCGCGCGAGATCGCCAGCATTTAGCTTTCAGTGCGGTTCATAGGCCAAGGCCCGGCATCGAAAGGTGCCGGGCTTTGAGCTGCCTACCTGACCCACGCGTAGCGCAGCCGAGCGCGAATCTTACTCACCATCGCCTCGCTGACCCGGTGCTCCAAGGCGATCACCGCCACCTTGTCCTTTGATCGCCGGATGGCCCGCACGGTGGCGACCGGCACCGACCCGTAACCGGCCCGCCGACCCACCATCGAACCCGCGCTGGCGGCGATGAGATCGGCGCACAGATCGAGCAGCCGACCTGTCGGATTGTAGTGGAAACCGAGGGATTTTGCCACCACGGCGAGCTTTCTCCCGGTGCCGGGCGCGATTCTTACGCGCTGAACGATCCACCGGGAAACCTTGCGGGAGGCTGATTTGGGAGCGGGCATGGATGACTAGGTATCACGGAGGGAAACGGCTTGCAATTGTGGATTGTGTCCGAATGGACAATTTTCGCGGCGCACTCCAACCAACCGAGCACCCAACCCAACACGCCCATGTCCGCAATCGCCAACCTCCTCACAAGTTACAACGCCAATCCCACCGACCTCGTGGGCGAATGGATGCCCGGCATCCTCGTCCGGCAGGGCAAGAGCGCCAACTTCGGCGCACTCCTGCTCGGCATGTTCAGCCGCCTCAAGGTCGAGGTCGCGCTCAACGGCCAATACAACTATTGGGAGCGTGAGCCGGTGCGGAGCAACTTTTTCTCAAACGCGGCCAACGCCGACCCGACCAGCACCAGCCTGACATTTGACGACGGGTCCGGTAATGCGGTCGCGGCCCTGCTTTGCGCCGGCACGGTGCTCAAGAACGGCAGGACTGGTGAATACGCGAAGGTGGCGTCCGACCCGACCACGAACTTGACGAGCACGGTCGTCACGGTGGTGCGCGACTTCGACAACACCGGCGTCACCGGCATCGCCGTCCTCAATAAGGACGTGTGGAGCAAAATCACGGTGGGCGCGCTGGAAGGCAGCGGGCCGCGGCGCGCCTCATACGAGACTCCCACGAACCTCTACAATCTGATCGAGACATTCAAGAGCACCGCCTACCTCTCGAACTACTACAGCGCCGGCCAGATTCGCACCGACCAGGAAGGCCCGAAAAAGCAGAACATCTCCTACGCGCTGGAGGAAATCGCGAACAACATCGAGAAGGCAATCCTCTTCGGACGCCGGGTGGCCGGCAATGCCTCGACCGAGCAGTTCACCGGCGGCATCACATGGGCGACCGACGCGGCTATCGCCGCGGACAGCAGCCTCGCCGGCACGAAGCTCAACGGCGGCGGCGCAGCCGGCGTCTCGATGGCGAGTGTCCGGGCGTGGTTCAACACCTTTATGACCAAGGGCAGCGGCACCAAGCTGCTGGTCTGCGGCCCGCTGGCATACGCGGCTTTCAGCGACTACGCCAACAGCGCGCAGAGCGGCTTCCGCATCCAGAACGATGATGCGAGCAAGAGCCTCGGGCTCGTCATCGACGAGATGAAAACCCCTTTCGGCACCGTCGGGCTCGCCATGCACCCGCTGATGCTCAACGACGCGAACTTCCAAGACTACGCGCTCGCCATCGATCTCGGGCTCGTCCGCCTCAAGCAGATGGAGAAGCTGCACTTCGAGGAGTTTCCCCCCGGCTTCGGGGTGGACGCCTACCAGGGCCAGTTCCGCGCCAAGCTCGGGCTCATGCAGCAGTTCGCCGGAGCGGGCGGATACGCCTTTGGTCTTCGCACCATCAACCCGTAACCGATGCCCAGGAAGAACACAGCCGATGAACCCGAGCAGCCCGACGCACAAGCCGAGGAGCCAATCGAAATCGTTGACCTTGACACCGCCGTCGCGGCCGAGGCGCTCACGCCAACGGAAGCGCAGGCCGGAGTCAGCTTCTGGTTCGGCAACGGCCCGGATTTTATCAAGTTCGCCGACGGCACCAGCTTCCATGCCAAGAAGAACCGATGCTTCGTGACTGACGCGACCATCATCGCCAACCTCAAGGCAGCCGCGGAAAAACCCAGCAACCGAATCACCGTAGAAACCTAAAACCCAACCCACCGATATGTCCGACACCAAAGAATCCACGTCCGTCAAAAGCCCGAGCAACGCCACCGATGGCGTTACCGCCAACGCTGGCGGGATGCCTCCGAAGCTGGACTTCGACGCAATCCAAAAGGAAAACACGCCCCCAAGCACGCCAGCGAAGAACAGCACTGACGGGCTCGGCAAGCAGAGCCGGTAATCCGACCCATCATTAACAATACCGACCCATCATTAACAATAGGGCGCGGCTGGCAGTGATGCCGCCGCGCCCTTTTTCTATCCATGAATCTCTCCAACCTGATCCGAATTTGCGGCGAACTCGGTCGTCCAGGGGCCGCTGGACAGCGCCAGCTTTCCGAGTGGCCGACATGGATCAACATCGCCCAGCGGCAGGTGTGCGACCGCAGGCTGTGGAGCTTCACCCACGATCTTCGGCAAGTCACCATCGCGAGCGGCAGCACCAGCGCGCAGCTCGGCATCACCTTTCGGCAGCTTGGACAGGAGCAAAGCCCTGTGAGCCTGCAATACGGCAACTACCGGCTGCCAGTGAAGATCATTAGCCGGGCCGCGCTTGAACAGGCGGGCGTCTGGCCGTGGCAGAACCCGCCCTTTGCGCTGACGATTCCCGGAGGCTACATGCCGGGAATCGTGGCATTCCTTGAAACCAACGCAGGCGGGCAGTGGACCATCAACCTTCCGCCGCAATACAGTGTCACCGCCGATCTGACCTTCTACGTCAGCGCCTACTACTACCCGGCGGACCTTGCACAAGGCACCGATCACAACGCCTTCACGGACGACGGCAACCTCAGCATGGCGATCATCAACACCGCCAAGGCGCTGGCCGCTGCGTCGGAAGAAACGGACGACAAAAAGATTGAGGCCATCGAGGCGCGCACGGAACGCTACATCGAGCGGGCGCTCTACGCGGACGGACAGAAAGACATGGGGGGCGTAACCGCAAGAATGTAACCCAATGGCTACCGTCACCAATATCCTCAGCGCGGTCGCTTCACTGCTACACCGCACGACCACCAACGACCTCAACCCGAGCAACCTGACGCCACCTGGGATCAACATCGACCTCGGGATGCTGGCGCTCAATGCCGCAGCGCAACGCGCACAGAAGGCGCACGACTTCAAGTGCGGCGAGGCGAACGGATTCATGTCCATCCCGGCAACGGGCGGAAGCCTCGCGGCGGTTTATCCCGTGGTCGGACTATCCGGCACCGCCTACAATGTGAAACGCGTCGGCTCCGTGCTGCTGCCGCTGTCGGGTGGCGAATATCAGCCGGTGGAATTTCTGACCGAGGACACCCTCACGGCCAGAATCAGGATGCAGATTGGCCGGCAGACTTTCGACGCCACCAAGACGCTCGCGCAGCTCGGCGTCTCGACCACCAACACGCTCGCCTACCAGAACGGCACCACGATTTTCCTCTACCCATCGCCAGGCACCATCGTGGCGCAACTCAACGTGCAACGTTTCCTCCCGGAATACACCGCGGGCGGCGACACTGACTTCTTCACCACAGCCGGGCAGGACTACCTCAAATGGGCGGCGGTGCTGGAACTCAACAAGCTCTCCCGAGTGTTCGTGGATAAGCAGGAGAGCAACGTGAATGAGAAGGCTGTCACGGAACTGCGCGACGAGGCGCTGGCGGCACTAATCGCCTACGACAGCAGCATCAGCCTAGGCACCAGCACACCCGGCGAGCAGTCCGGCCCGGCACAGAAATAACCCAATGGCCGAACTTAACCAGGCCATTACTGGCGACATGCCGGGGAACCAGATGAGGCTGGTGAGCAGCCGTGTCGAGGACGACGGCGCCGTGGTGACGATCACGAAGGTGCGGGAGAGCGCCGCGACCATGATCGCCGCGACCACGCGCGAGAGCGTGACGGCCGGAATATGGAGCAAGACCACCACG
>JAYVZM010000362.1:0-3559 GCA_043783345.1 Verrucomicrobiota bacterium | reverse complement strand
CGCGCGATCAAGCAGCACCTCGCCACGACCGGCGAAACGTGCGTCTATCTTGATCTTGCCGCATTGAAGCCGGAGTTCATCCGGGAGCGCTTTCCGGGCATCTACGAACGTTGCCTCGCGGGTGGGGTGGATATCACGCGCGAGCCGATCCCGGTCGTGCCCGCGGCGCACTTCTCTTGTGGCGGCGTGCACACCGACCTGAATGGACGGACGAATGTCCGGCACCTGAACGCCATTGGCGAGACCGCCTGCACGGGTTTGCACGGCGCCAACCGGCTCGCCAGCACCTCGCTGCTCGAGTGTCTGGTCTCCGCCAAGGCCGCTGCGCAGGCGGACGCCACCGAGCTGGGCTCGGCGCAGTTTCATCTGCCCGCACCGCGGGCGTGGGCGAGCCCGGCGAAGGAGGCGGACCTCCTGCTGGTGCAGCAGGACCTGCAGCAGATCCGCACGACCATGTGGAATTACGCCGGCATCATCCGTTCGCCGCAGCGGCTGGCCCGGGCCCGGCGCATTTTGCTCGAGCTGCGCGAGGACATCCAGGCGTTCTACCGCGACTGCCGGCCGACGCGGGAACTCATCGAGCTCCGCAACGCCGTGCAGACCGCGCTGCTCGTCGTCCACGCGGCCTCGCTGAACCCGATCAGCAAGGGCTGCCATTATGTGGCCGGGGACGCGTAGGCATACGTGTCCGCCCCGCATCACCGGGGCTTGCTGTGAATTCGACTCCGCCGGGGGAATTCGACTTTCATACATTTGATTCCTTATATGGCAGCAATTTGTGAATAAAATTTAGCAATTAACACCCTGAGTTTTCTTGACTGTGGGGTGTAAAATGGGGAGAAATGGGGCGCTCTGGGGGAGGGTGCCCCGGACACTCTCCATGGCGCAATCAGGCACAACCGTTTATTCCGGCCGTTTCGAGCACACGCTCGACGACAAGAATCGTCTCACGATTCCGTCGTTGTGGCGCTGGGTGCACACGGACATGGAGACGTTTCTGGCGATTCCGCATCCCGACGGTTACATCGCCGTGCTGCCGCCCGCCCGCGTTGCCAAGTTGCTCGGGCAGGTTTCGGAAATGAAATTGTCGGACCGCGACGCGCAGGCTGTGAAGGCCCGCATCTTCTCCGACGCGCTTTCGTTCACCTTCGACAAGCAGGGCCGCTTCGGCGTGAACGCCGACCTCCTGCGCCACGCCGGCATCACCAAGGACGCCGTGCTCAGCGGCATGGGCGACACGTTCAACATCCTCAGTCCGTCGCGCTGGACCGAGATGTCGCGCTCCACCGCGGGCGAGAACTTCGGCGACATGATGCGCCGCATCGGACTTTAACCCATGAAGACTCCCACGCTCATCCGCTCGCAACCTTTGCCCAAGCTCTCGCTCGTCTTCTGCGCGAACCGGCGCTCACTGCTCCGGGAGCCGATCTCCATCGGCCTCCCATGGAAGAAACTCCATGCCCGCGCCGGCTCTTGAATACCCCTCACGTGTCATGACCCCGGGGCACCAACCCGTCATGCTGCATGAGGTGCTCGAATACCTCGCGCCGCTCCCGGGCCAGCGCCATCTCGACTGCACTTTCGGCGGGGGAGGGCATACCCGCGCGATCCTCGCCGCCGGCGCCAGCGTCATCGCCCTCGACCGCGATCCCGCCGCCCAGGACCGCACCGCGGAACTCCGCGCCGAATTTCCCGCCACCTTCCGCTTCGTCGACCTGAACTTCGGCGACCTCGCCGCGCTGCCCGACACCGGTTTCCACGGCATTCTCTTCGACCTGGGCGTCTCCTCCTTCCAACTCGACGAGGCCAGCCGCGGCTTCGCCTTCCGGCAGGACGCCGAGGCCGACATGCGCATGGACCCGCGCTCGGGCCAGCCCGCCGGCCACTGGCTGGAGGCCGCCAGCCACGAGTCGCTCGTTCGCGCCGTGCGCGATTTCGGCGAGGAAAAAAACTGGCGACGCGTCGTGTCGGCCATCGAGGCCGCCCGCGGCACCGGCCGGCTCGCCCGCACCGGCTCGCTCGCTGAATTGGTCGCCGACGCCATCCCGGCCGCCGTCAAGCGCGAGAGCCGCATCCATCCCGCCACCCGCGCATTCCAGGGCATCCGCATCGCCGTCAACGACGAGATCGGGGCCATCGAGCGCGCGTTGCCGGCGGCGTTTGCCAAGCTCGCTCCCGGCGGCGTGCTGGCGGTGATCAGCTTCCATTCCCTCGAGGACCGGCCGGCGAAACAGTTCTTCCGTCTGATGTGTGGCCAGCCGGTCGATGCCAACGATGCCACGCCGCAGCAGCTCCGCGCCAAGCACGCCGAGCCGCTCACCCGCAAACCCGCCACCCCCTCCGCCGCCGAGATTTCCGCCAACCCCCGCAGCCGCTCCGCCAAGCTGCGCGTCCTTCGTAAACTCTGAATCCCCCATGAAACCGCCCCCCGCCCATGCGTTCGTCAACCGGCTCATCGCCCTGACCCTGCTCCTCCTGGTGTTTTCCGGCTCCCTCGGCCTCGGCGCCGTGTGGATGCGCCAGGAAATTTCCCAGGCCGCCAACCGCAGCCGCTCGCTGGAAATGAAGATGGCCGATGTCGAGCGCCGGCTCGACGACGTCAACACCGAGGTGGCGACCGCGGTCAACACCAAGGTCCTGCAGCAACAGAATGAGGCCATGCGGCTCGGACTCGCGTCCCCCCGCGAAATCCAGGTCGTCCGCGTCAACGGCTCGGCCGAGCGCCGCCTCCTGACGCGGCGCAATCTCGAGGTCTTCAGTCTCGCGTCGGCCACCTTCTCCGAACGTGGCAACCCGCCCGCCTTTCGCATCGTGACCGCGTCCCTCCGCTGAATTTTATGTCGAAGGGCTTCGCTTCCAACCGCCTCTCCCTGCTCGCTGTCGGCGTGCTCGTCTGCTTCCTGAGCGTGGGCGTGCGGCTGGTGTTTTTGCAGGTGGTCGATCGCGACGAGCTGCTCCGCTTCGTGGATCGGGCCCGCCGGCAGATCGTCGTCGAGCACGCGCGGCGCGGCACCATCCTCGACGCCCGCGGCAATGTGCTGGCGACCAGCCGCTCGGAAATCACCGTGGCGGTGGACCCGTGGGCGCTGACCGACTACCTCGATATCGAGAAGAACCCGGTGAAACGGGCCCGGAAAGCCGGCGAGGAACGGACCAAGCACGTCGAACTGGCCACCTTGCTCGGGCTGCCGCTGGCGGACGTGGAGAAGGCCTTCATGCCCGCGATGCGCGCCATCAAGCCCGAGAATGACCGGCACGACGGCCTAGTCGACGGCCGGACGAAGGACCGCTGGGTCAAGCTCCGCGAGGCGCTCGACGAGCCGACCTTCGACAAGATCGCGGCCCTCAACATCCGCGGCGTCACGCACGAACGCATCTACCGCCGGGTTTATCCGGGCGACGGACTCGCCGCCCACCTCATCGGCTATCTCAACAAGGAGGGCTCGCCGGTCGCCGGGGCGGAGCACTATTTCGATCTCTACCTCAAGGGACAGGACGGGTGGATCGAGTCCGAGAAGGACGGCGCTCGCCGCGAACTGGCCCAGTTCCGCTCCCGCGA
>JAYVZM010000361.1:0-9034 GCA_043783345.1 Verrucomicrobiota bacterium | reverse complement strand
AACCGCCGCGCGTCCCCGGGTTTGCTTTCAGTCCCCGGCCGCCTAGCCTTGGCGCATGAAAGCCACCGTTCTCACCGAGGTCAAAAAGCCGCTCGTCGTCCAGCAGGTGCCCGACTTGGTTGCCGCGTCGGGGCAGGCCGTCGTGCGACTCAAAGCCGCCGCGCTCAATCACCGCGACCTCTGGACCCAGCTCGGACTCTACCCGAACATCAAGCTGCCGATTATCCTCGGCTCGGACGGCGCCGGCATCGTGACCTCTGTCGGTTCCACTGCCGCTCAATCCTGGGTCGGCCGCGAGGTCATCATCAACCCTTCGCTCGACTGGGGTCCGGATCAGCGGACCCAAGGCCCGGACTTCCGCATTCTCGGGCTGCCGGACAACGGGACCTTCGCCGAGCAAGTCGCCATCCCCACGGCCAATCTCGCGTCCCGGCCCGCCCACCTCTCGTGGGAACAGTCCGCCGCGCTGCCGCTCGCCGGGCTGACCGCCTGGCGCGCGCTCTTTACCCGCGCCCGGCTCAAACGCGGTGAACGCGTGCTCGTCACCGGCGTGGGCGGAGGCGCCGCACTGTTCGCGCTGCAGTTCGCCGTCGCCGCCGGTGCCGAGGTCTGGGTGACCTCCGGTTCACCGGACAAAATCACCCGGGCTCAAACGCTCGGGGCGCTGGGCGGCGTCAACTACCGCGCCGCCGGCTGGGCGGAGGCGCTGCAAAAGCTTCCCGGCCGTTTCGACGTGATCGTCGACAGCGCCGGCGGCGAAGGCTTCGCCCAGCTGATCGATCTCACGGCCCCGGGCGGCCGGATCGTGTTTTTCGGCGCCACCACGGGCAATCCCAAGGCCCTGGATCTGCGCAAATGCTTTTTCCGCCAGATCAATATCTTTGGCACGACCATGGGCTCGCCGGAGGACTTCGCAGGCATGACCCGCTTTGTGGTGGAGAATAAAATCGTGCCGGTCGTCGACCGGGTCTTCCCGCTTGAGACTGCGGACGCCGCGCTGCGCCACATGGAATCGGGTGCGCAGTTCGGGAAGATCGTGCTTACCTGCTGACGCAGCCGGCGGTCAGAACATGCCCGCCAGCTTGTCCCGGATGAAATCCCACGCTTGCGTGCCCATGAAGGCGATCAGCACGAAGTAGGCGAGGCCGAGAGCCGTGAAAAAATATCCCGCGATAATGGCCGGTCCGTCGCGCTCCATCGTCCCGGCAGCGACCAGCAGGATGCCCAGGGCCGGCAGCGTGTTGCTGAAAGGAATCGGGGCCGGGATTAGCAGAGCGATCGCGGCGAGGCACACCGTCATGGCGTGCAGCCTCACCAGCCGCGGGGTCGCGGTCAGCGCCAGCCATCGCGGACGCAGCACCCGCTCCAACAGCCGGACGATCTTGCACGTTGCCTCCAGCAACGTGCGAAAATATCTGGCCGGCAGTTTTGTTTCCAACAGCCTTCGCGGCAGCCAGGGGGGAAGCCCGAGCGCAAACCGGCCCGCGACAATGGCAATCACCAGGCCCATCGGAACGGACAATCCGGGCACGGTGACCGGCACGCAGAAGGGCAGCGCGAGGATGATGATCAGCAGGGTGTAGGCCCGTTCCTCCAGCACCACGATCACTTCCCCCAGCGTGACGGTGTGCTGCTCGAATTCCCCCGCGAGATCGTGCAATTCCGCAGACAGCGGCTTCGAGTCGATGGTCAGGTCATTGATGTGCATTGCGCGGGTTTCAACTACGACCCTCAGGTGCCGCGCTGGTTGCCGTAGAGTTCAATCTGCAGCCGCGGCGCAAAGCGGTAGCCGCTCTGCTTGCAGAGTTCGCCCAGCCAGCCGGCCCGGGCCCGCAGGGCCTCGACCGTCACTCCCTCCGGCATGAGCATGACCTTGCCGGCCGGCACCGCGCACCCCGTTTCCTGGATCATGGCCGCGATCTCCGCCAGATCGCCCTCGGAACCCACCACGAATTTCAACTGGTAATTGCCGGCCGCGATCCAACGCGCCACCACCCCCGGCTGCCACCGGAGCGCCTCGTGCTTTTGCCGCCAGGTCTCGTCCAACCGCGCGCCCGGCGCGGAGTGCGCCAGCTTGGGACTGAGCGAGGCCAGATCGCAGGCGATGCCGTCCGGCCGCACCGTGGCGGCGGTCTCGATCGTGATGTGATAGCCCAGTTCCTTCAGCTGGAAGGCCAGTTCGTGGATCTCGGGGGCGATCATCGGTTCGCCGCCGGTCAGCACGACGTGGCGCCCGGGATGCCTCCGCACCGCGGCCACGATTTCTTCCACGCTCATCTGCGTGCCCTCGGGCGCCCACGAGGCGTAGGGCGTGTCGCACCAGTTGCAGCGGAGATTGCAGCCGCTCGTCCGCACGAAAACGGACGGCATGCCGGCCAGTTCGCCCTCGCCTTGCAAGGAATAGAATATTTCCGAGATCAACACAGGATGGTTTTAACCTATCGGTTTGGGCGGCAGGGGACCGGTTGAAGCGTAGGCCGTCGGGTCTGGCAATCCCGCCTGCTGGAAGGCTTCGCGGCGTTCCACGCAGGTGCCGCATTTGCCGCAGTGAATCTCGCCGCCCTTGTAGCAGGACCAGGTGCGGGCGTAGTCCACCCCCAGCCGGGCGCCCTCCGCGACGATCTGCCCTTTGTCGAGCGCGATGAAGGGCCGGAGCAGTTCGATGCCGGCATCGGTGCCCAGCCGCAGGGCGTCGCCCATGGCACGCATGAAATCCTCGCGGCAGTCGGGATAGATCGTGTGGTCGCCGCTGTGCGCGGCGAGGACCAGACCTTCCGCGCCAACGCTCTCCGCCAATCCGGCCGCCGCCGCCAGCATGATGCCGTTGCGGAAGGGAACGACCGTGCGCCGCATGTTTTCCGCCGCGTAATGCCCCTCTGGAATGTCCCCGCCGCGCTGCAGCAGGTCCGAGACAAAGTATTTTCCGATGAAGTCCAGCGGGATGGTCTGGTGGGGCGCGCCGATCATCCGCGCGTGTTCGATCGCAAAGGGTATCTCGCGATGGTTGTGCCTGGCGCCGTAGTCGAAGCTCAGGACCGCCGCCACGGCATGGTGGACCCGCGCCCAATGGAGCGCCGTCACCGAATCCATGCCACCCGAGCAGAGGACCACGACTTTCATGCCTGCATTTAGCATTGGCTCCGTGGCGCTGGCCAAGGAAAAACAACCCCGTGGCCACTTTAGTCATCGCCCATCGCGGCGCCTCCGCGGAAAAACCGGAAAACACCCTCGCGGCCTTCCGGCGGGCCCTGATTCTGAAGGTGGATGGCCTTGAACTCGACGTCCGCGTGACGCGGGACGGCGTGCCGGTGGTGTTCCATGACGCCGACTTGTTCCGTCTGACCGGGGTCCGCGGCCGGATCAACGCCCGCACCTGGCCCGAGCTGGAAAAACTCCGTGTTCACGGCACCGAATCCATCCCCCGGTTGACCGATGTTCTCCGGCTTGCCCGCGGTCAGGCCGTCGTGCAGATCGAATTGAAAGCCGGCGTGCCGGTCGCCCCGGTGGTCCGCGCCATCCAGACCGCCCGGGCCATGGAACGGGTGATTCTCGCGTCATTCGTCCCGCGGTTGCTGCGCACCGCCCGCCGGCTTGCGCCCACTGTGCCGCGCATGCTCATCACCGAGGGCCGGCGGACGCCGGCCTCGCTCGTCCGCCAGCTGGCGGCCCTTGATGCGGATGGATTGAGCGTGGACCACCGCGCTGTGCGTGAGGCCGCTTGGTTGCACCTTTTTCATTCTCGCGGTTACACGGTCTGGTGCTGGACCGTGAACGGGCAGGCGCGGATGCGGCAACTGACTGGCTGGGGGGCCGACGCCATCCTGAGCGACAATCCTGCCTTGCTGTGCGCCGTGTTGAGGCGAAAATCCTAGACGCCTTGGTTATCCTCCACGACCCCCGGTGCGCCGGCTATGGTTCATCCATGCGGCCTGAGCAGCCCTCCCGCGTGCTGCGCAGCGCGCCGCACCTGCAGGCGGCGCATGCCGACTGGTCATGGCAGCGGCCGGAGCTCGCGGAAGACTCCGCCCTCCTCGCGGCGCATACCCCGGCGCTGCTCAAGCGCATCGCGCTGCCGCCGGACATCGACGACGACACCCCTCATTTCCCCGGTATCGAGGTGCACGCCCGCCGGTCCGTGGGCGCGGCCCTCCAAGCGGCAGCGGTCGCCCTGGCCGGGCAAAAGGCGTTCTCGCTGATGCGTCCGCCCGGCCACCATTGCACGCGCAACCGCGCGATGGGGTTTTGCTACCTCAACCAGATCGCTGTGACCGCGCTGCACGCGGCCAGCGAGGGCCGGCGGGTCGCCGTTTGGGATTTCGACGCGCACCATGGCAACGGCACCGAGGATCTTCTCCAAGGCCGGCCGGGAACTTTCTTCGCCTCGGTCCACCAATACCCCGGCTACCCCGGCACCGGCACGATTTCCTCGGCCAACTGCCTTAACTTTCCCGTCGCCCCACGCACGCCGCGCGCACCGCACATGGCGGCGCTCGCCCGCTCGTGGGAGGCGGTGCTGGCCTTCCAGCCGGACCTCGTGCTCGTGTCCGCCGGCTTCGATGCCTATGCGCGGGATCCCCTCACCGAGATGTCGTTGGAAGCCGATGATTTCACCGAATTGGGCCGCTGGCTGCGCCAGGGGAGCCGGCCCGCCGCCGCCCTGCTGGAGGGCGGTTATAGTCCCGACCTGCCGCTGTTGATTGACGCTTTCCTTTCGGCGTGGGAGAAATAAACCTTCTTCGCTTGAGTCATCCTCCACACTACCAGTTCATCGGCCAGCCGGACCAGTTGCCGCCGCTTTATGCCGCGCTCGACCGCTGCACCGAGATCGCGCTCGATACCGAGGCCGACAATCTCTTCCGCTATCGCACCCAGGTCTGCCTCCTCCAGATCATGGCCGCGGACGAGATTTATCTCGTCGACCTGCTGGCCGGTCTGCCCCTGGAGGAGCTTTGGCGGCGGCTCGCCGCCAAGCCCCTGATCATGCACGGCAGCGACTATGACCTGCGCCTGCTGTGGGAACTGTGTCGCTTCCAGCCGCTGAGCCTGTTCGACACCATGTTCGCCGCCCAGCTGCTGAACATTCCCCGCTTCGGCCTCGCCGCGCTGCTCGAACAGAACTTCGGCGTGCAACTGGACAAGGACCACCAGAAGGCCAACTGGTCGCAGCGCCCGCTTGAGCGCGCCATGCTCGATTACGCGGCCATGGACGTCTATTACCTGCCGGGCTTGCGCGACCGGCTGAAGGCGGAGCTGGTCCGGCTCGGCCGCCTCGACTGGATGGAGCAGAAATGCCGCTGGCAGATGGCGGTCGCCCGCGACGGCTTCACCGGAGCCGATGAGAACGATTGGCGCATCACCGGCTCGGAAAAACTGCGGGGGCGCGGCCTCGCGGTGCTGCATGCGATCTGGCACTGGCGCGAAAGCTGGGCGGAGAAGATCAACACGCCGCCGTTCAAGGTCACCGGCAACGAACTGCTCGGCCGCATCGCCCGCGCCGCCGAGGAGGGCCGGCCGATCGAAGAGGTGCTGCACCTCCATCTCGGCCGCCGCCACGACCGGCTGTTCCCCTCCCTCGCCGAGGCCGTGCGCCAGGGTTTCGCCCTGGACCCGCAGACGCTGCCCCGCCGCGAGCGCCGCCGGGAATTCAACTCCATGTCGCCGGAGGAACTGGCCCGGCAGGACCGCCTCAAGGCCGACCGCGACCGGCTGGCCCAAGGCCTGAATCTCGACCCCACGCTCATCGCCACCCGCTCGCAGCTCGTCCTCATCGCGCGCGATCCGTCCAGCATCGATACCGTGCTCCTGCCCTGGCAGGCGCAGCTCCTGAAGGCCGAGCCTGCCTGGAAAAGCTAGGCTGCACCGTGGCCGAGTCCGCCAATATCGCCCGCCACCTGCCGCTGATGGCTGCGCGCCAGCCGGGCCGGGCGGCGGTGAAAATCCCCCGCGGCCGCACGGCGGCCGGAGCGATCGATTACCTCACGCTGACCTTCGCCGAACTTGACGCCGAGGTGGACGCCTGGATGGAGAAACTGGCCGCGCGGGACGTGCGGCGCGGCGACCGCGTGCTCGTGATGGTCCGGCAGGGCCTGCCGCTCATCGCCGCGGCCTTTGCGCTGTTCAAGCTCGGCGCGGTGCCGGTGATCATCGATCCCGGCATGGGCCGGAAAAGTTTCCTGGCCTGCGTGGCCCGCTCCCGGCCGCGGGTGCTGCTCGGCATCCCCTTGGCGCAAGTCATGAGCCATGTTTTCCGCGCGGCTTTCGCCTCCGTTGAAATCCGCGTCTGGGCCAGTGGCTCCGCCATAGCCCGTCTTGGTTCCTCCCAATCGAAAATCGATAATCCAAAATCGAAAATAGTCGCGAGCTCCGCGAGCGACCTCGCCGCCATCCTCTTCACCTCCGGCTCCACCGGCGCCCCCAAGGGCGTGTGCTACGAACACGGCATGTTCGACGCGCAGGTGCGGCTGGTGCGCGACACCTACGGGATCGAGCCCGGCGAGGTGGACCTGCCGATGCTGCCCATCTTCGCGCTGTTCAATCCCGCGCTCGGCCTGACCACCGTTGTGCCAGAACTCGATCCCAGCCGCCCGGCGACGGTCGACCCGGAAAAGATTGTCCGCGCGATCCAACAGGAACAGGTGACCAACTCCTTCGGCTCGCCCACGCTGTGGCGAAAAATCTGCCGTTACTGTCTGGCCAACAACCTCACCCTGCCCTCGGTCAGACGCGTGCTGCTGGCCGGGGCGCCGGTTCCGCCGGCACTCTTTGCCGACCTGCAAAAGATCCTGCCCAACGGCACGGCCCACAGCCCCTACGGCGCAACCGAATCCCTGCCCATCGCCAGCATCAGCGCACGCGAGGTCCTCGAAGAAACCGCCGCCGCGACCGCGGTCGGGAAGGGCACCTGCGTCGGCCGGCCGGTGCGGGAAATCGAAATCAAGATCATCGCCATCAGCGATACGCCGATCGCCACGCTCGTCGACGTGCAGGAACTCCCGGCCGGCGAAATCGGCGAGATCATCGTCCGCGGCCCCGTCGCCACCAAGGCTTACGACGAACTGCCCGAGGCCACGGCCCGGGCGAAAATTCGCGACGGTGATCGCCTCTGGCACCGGATGGGCGACTTGGGTTACCTCGATGCCCCAGGCCGCCTCTGGTTCTGCGGCCGCCAGGCCGAGCGCGTCGGGACGAACCACGGCCCGCTCTACACCGAGCAGGTCGAGCCGATCTTCAATGCCCATCCCGGCGTGGCCCGCAGTGCGCTGGTCGGGGTCGGACCCGATCGCCGCCAACCGGCCATCGTCGTGGAGCCCGCTTCGCACGCGATGGTCGCCACGCCTTCGCTGCGCCGCAAGCTGGTGCGGGAGTTGCGCCAGCTCGGTGCCGCCCATGCCCACACCTATTACATCCGCCTGGCTTATCTGCATCCTCATTTTCCGGTCGATGTCCGGCACAACGCCAAGATCCACCGGCTGAAACTGGCGCAGTGGGCCGCCGGGCAAGCCGGGTATGAAATGGACCAGCGCGAGATTCCGCGGGAAATCCCGCAAAGATGAGCGCCCCCGTCTTCATCACCGGCGCGAGCGGTTTCATCGGCGGCAAGATCGCCGAGCGGTTGCTTGGCGCGGGCCGGCCGGTGCGGGTGCTCAGTCGCCGGCCGCTGCCGGCGCTCGAAAATCTCGGCGCCGAGGTCCTCCGTGGTGACCTGGACAACTTGGCTGCCCTGCGCCGCGGCTGCGAGGGCGCGACCACGGTGTTTCATGTCGCCGGGCGGGTCGGCGTGTGGGGACCGGACGCGGATTTCTTCAAAGTAAACGTGGAGGGCACGTCCAACGTCATCGTCGCCTGCCGGAGCGCCGGGGTGCGCCGGCTGGTTTACACCAGCTCGCCCAGCGTGGTCTACAATGGCGGCGACCTCGCCGGCGTGGACGAATCCGTGCCGCTCTGCACACAGGCACCCTGTGCCTACCCGACGAGCAAGGCCGCCGCCGAACGCCTCGTGCAGGCCGCCCATTCGGGCGAACTGGCCACGGTGTCGCTGCGTCCCCACCTCGTCTGGGGCCCGGGTGACAGGAACGTCGTCCCCCGCGTGCTCGCCTTGGCGCGGCAGGGCCGGTTGAAAATCATTGGCTCCGGCAAAAACCGCGTGGATGTCACCCACATCGCCAATGTCGTCGACGCCCACCTCCTCGCCGAGCAGGCCTTGATCGGCCCTCAACCCTCAACGCTCAACCCTCAACCCGCCGGGCCGCCGGCGGCCGGCCGGGCCTACTTCATCACCAATGGCGAACCGATCGTCTTGTGGGACTGGATCAACGAACTGCTGAGTGGGTTGGATCTTCCGGAAATCAAGAAACACGTTTCGCTAGGCGCGGCCTACGCCGCGGGCGCTGCGCTGGAAACCCTCTGGCGCGTGCTGCCGCTGAAGGGTGAGCCGCCGATGACACGCTTCGTCGCCAAGGAAATGGCCACCGACCACTGGTTCGACATCTCCGCTGCGCGTCGCGACCTCGGCTATGCGCCGCGAGTGACGATGACCGTCGGCACGGCAGAGCTCATCGAACACCTGAAGCGAAGCGGGTAGGGCGCGGATTCCATTCCGCGCTGCAGCGCCTTACTTCGCAAACAACTCAGCCAATCCTTCCAGCACCGCGTCAGCCACTGTGGAGTCTACTTCGCCAAGCCGCTTGACGAGTCGCACCTTGTCCACTGTGCGAATCTGATCGAGCACTACCTGTCCGGACTTCCCTTGGAAAGTGCATGGCACTCGCGTTGGATAATCGCGACCCCTGGTGGTCATCGGGATGATGATCACCGTGAATATCGCAGTATTCATTTCATCCGGCGACACCACGAGAGCCGGACGCGTTTTTTTGATCTCGCTGCCAACGGTCGGGTCGAGATTCACCAGCCACACATCGAAGCGCTGAACTACCATTCCCATTCCTCCGCGTCGAACTGGGTGGAAGCCGAGGCTTCTTCATGCACCAGAAAATCATCCCTAGTCGCCGCCATGCCTATAAACGCCTCGGCCCAA
>JAYVZM010000360.1:0-9060 GCA_043783345.1 Verrucomicrobiota bacterium | reverse complement strand
GGCGCATTTTTCGGTTTCCCGCGTTCAGAAAAATATCACCGCCCATCGCATGCTCCCGGTTCAGGGGAGCTTCGCCTCGGCGACTTTCTTCGTTTGCGCCGTGCGGTAGTCGTTCAACGCTTTCTTGATAGTCGTGTCACCTTGGGCGAGAACGGCCGCGGCGAACAGCGCCGCGTTAATCGCCCCCGGTTTGCCGATCGCGAACGTGGCGACGGGCACGCCACCCGGCATCTGCACCATCGAGAGCAGCGAATCGAGCCCTTTGAGGGATGCCGATTCCATGGGCACGCCGAGCACGGGCAGCGGCGTGAGTGCGGCCGCCACGCCGGCGAGATGCGCCGCGCCGCCCGCCGCGGCGATGATCACCTTCAGCCCGCGGGCCTCGGCGCCGGAACACCATTCAAAGGCGAGCTGCGGAGTGCGATGGGCGCTGATGACGCGTTTTTCGTAGGTCACCCCGAGTTGGTCGAGGGTCTGCGCGCAATGTTGCATCGTCTCCCAATCCGAGGTGCTGCCCATGATGATCCCGACCGTTGGTTTTGCCATGGGCCCAGCGAAAGCCTTTCAGCAAAAGGCGCAAGGCTGGAGGGGCCTTGCGCCGGAAAGAGACTGTCTTAAAGCAGCGGCGTGCCCTTCGGCACCCGGACGATGGTCGTGCCGGCGATCTTATCGTGCCAGGATTGCTTCTCGTCGTCAAAGGCGACCCAGAGGAACCCGAGGCCGGCCACGGCCAGCGAAAGGAACGCGCTCAAGGCGCGCACGATGGCGACACCCCAATCCACCCGACGGTCGTCCAGACGCACGACGCGGAGGCCGCAGATGATACCACCAATGGTCGTGCCCTTGGTCGCCCACATGATGACGCAGTAGGCGGCATACCAGAACGGGAAGATCCCGCCGAAGCCATGCCAGATGCTGTGGATCATGCCAAACGCTATGCCCACAAAGACCGCGTCCAGCAGGGAGGCGGCGAGGCGGAGCCAGAAACCGGCCCTCGGCAGTGTCACCGCCGAGATCACGGGAGGGAGCCCAGGCGAGACCGGAACGGATTCCACCGCCACCGCCGCCGCCACTCCCGTAGCAGGAGCCACGGCCGCCGCAACCGCAGGGACCGGGCGCGGGGCCGGCCGGTTGGCCTTGATTTGCAGCAGCAGCGTGTAGAGCACCACGCCGAGACCGAGCACGCCCATCAGCTTGTAGACGACGAACCCGAGGATCGGCACGGTGTAGAGTCCGAGCACGATCAATCCGCCGATAAGCACGGCAAAAGCCGGATGCGTCAGCGGACCGTCCCCGAAGTATTTCGTGAGGCGGCGGCCGAGCCAGGTGAGCATGACCACCTTGCCGAAGATCGACGCGAAAAACAGCCCGAGCGAAAACAGCGGAATGAGGATGAAGCCGATGCCAATGACCAGCGTGAGGACCAGCAGCAGGTAGGCAACCGGGGTCAGGAGCAGGGTCAGCACGCCGGAGAGAATCGAATAGCCGGGCCGTTCCTCCAGGGTCGCCACACATTTCCTCACCCCGCTCGGGGTTACCAGGGCCAGCAGGATATAAAAACCCAGGAAGGAAAAAGCGATGCACCACGCCCACCACAGGTTCGCGTTGAAGGCCAGCGGCCGGGCGTAGAGCAGGCACTGCGTGAACCAGGTTTGTAGTCCCGTGAAATTAAAATGCCGGCCTCCAAGAGCGATATTCTGGACGTGGCCATGCAGAACGGCCTTCGCATCGCGCTGCAATTCACCGCCGACGCACACGACCTCGCCATCAATCACGGCGTCGGGCCCAAGCTCGACATTGCCAAGCACGGCGACGACCTGCCCCTTGACATGGCCATTGACGTAGACGTCACCCAGCACCGCCACCGCGGCATCACCCACGGTCCCTCCGGTCACCCGGGTATTGCCAAAGACCGAGACGACTGCATCGCTCACCTCGCCTGCCGAGGTGGATGATCCCATGATGGAGACGACTGCATCGGCCTGCTCGCCAGCCGCCAGTGTGGCGTCATGCCCCAAACTGACCCGCTCATTGCTCGACCCGCGGTGGGAAGAGACCCGGAGGTTCCGCATCCGCTTGGATTTCTTTTCTTCCGGGGCGGGTTTTTCCGGCTCGGCGGCTGTCTCGCCGGCTTTTTCCATCTTTTTGTCGTCAGCCGATGGCTCGGCTGTGACCGCCGCCTTGGTTTCATCCGCCGCGGGCTTCACGGCTTCCGTGGACGCTTCCGGCGGCGGCGCGGGCTTCTCCGTGTCGACGGCTTTGTCCGCGGTAGCGGTTTGCTCTGCCGGGGCGGCCGATTTCGTCGGGGCCGCCGGAGGCGTATCCTGCTGCGCACGGAGCGCCGGCAGAATGGTCAGAGCGAACGCCAGCCAGAGGGCAAAAAGGAGGGAGGTTGGCTTGGTTTTCATGGGAGTAGGGGGTCAGTTATGGCGGTAAAGGGTGCGGTAGGCGGCAGCCCCGAGACCAAAGAAGGTGGCATAGAGCGCGGCAATCAGCGCCACCCCGCCATAGAGCCAGAGGGGCGGAATGCTGCTGAGAACACTGACGGTGAACTCGGCGACCCACGCGGCGGTATGATAGATTGTGACGAAGAAGCTGAGTCGCTCACCCACCTGCGCGATCAAAGCGCTGGTCTCCGCTCCGGTGAACATCAGATAAAACGCGGCCAGGAAGGCCCCGGTTACCCCGGTGACCAGGCCGAGGAAAACGGCGCGGATGGCCGCGGGCCAGTAGTTCCACGACTTGTGATACCAGGGGATCATCGCCTGCTGCTCGATGGCGGCCAGGACGCGGGACTCAAGCGAGCGCGGCGCGCGGCGCACGGGGAGCGAACGCAGGTTCTGGTGGATGAATTTCTCGAGTTCTTCTGGAGTCATTTTGTTCATGGCTGCTCCTTAGCGTTGAAATTGTTCATGGGGACTGCCGCTGCGCGCGAGGATTTTGGCAAGGGCTTCGCGGCCGCGGAGGATGTCGGTCTTGACCTTGCTGAGGGACACGCCGGTTTTCTTGGCGATGTCCTCATAAGGCAGGTCTTCGAAATGATAAAGGACCAGCGGCACGCGCTGGTGTGCGGGCAGTTTCTCCAGGGCGCGTTCGACCCATTCACGGCGCTCGCTGGAATCGACGCCGGCGAAAAACGTGTCGGGGGCGGCGAACTCGACTTCCTTTTCCCCGCCGTCGTCGTCGCGATGAACGATGTCGGAAAAGAAGGTCCACCGCTTCTTGTAGCGCTGGATGTGATTGATCGAGAGATTGGTCGCCACGGTCTTGAGCCAGCCGCCGGCCGTGGGGCTGGAATGCAGGTTGTCGAAATGTTCATAGGCCTTGACGAACACTTCCTGCGCAATGTCTTCCGCCTGCGTCTCATTGGCAATGAGCCGCACCGCGGTGGAATAGACCATGTCTTGGTAGTTGCGCATGAAAGTCGTAAAGTCTGCGTGAGTGCCTACTTGCGGTTCAGGTGGGTGCACTTTGGGTTCATTGTTCTTTCTTATAACCCTCACCTGCATGGAAAAGTCGCATGATTCCAGGGTCGGCGAACCGCCGGTCTGGCTGAGCGTCGGGCTGGATTTCTCGGCAGCGGGCGGCGCGGACGCGGGTTCGGCCTTCAGCCGCTGCTGGAATGCGGTGAACTGGTCATGGGCCTTGGCCGCGATGCTGCGGAGGCGTTTCGTCGTCAGGCCGAGAAACTCGAGTTTCTGGGTTGTCGCGCCCCAGTGGCGCTTTTCGCCGAGCAACCCGGTGTTGTCGTCGTCCACCAGGCCGCTCGCGAGGTTCACGATGCACGCCAGCCGGTGCGGCTCGTCTCCCTCCAACGGGCGATACTGGCGGCGCACCGCTTCGACGATGATTTCGGGAAAGCGCCATTCCGTCAGCACGATTGCCGCAATGTCGTAGCTGCCCAGGCCGAAGATCCGGCCTTCCCACGTCAGGTAGTCCGGATCCTTCAGCGGGTGATAGGGCACGATCGGCTGGTAAAGCTCCGCCATCCGGTCGCACACGAACAGCCCGAGCGGACGCATGAGCCCGGTCGTGTAAGCGGTGCGGGCGTCGATGCCGCATTCGGTGGCCAGCTGTTCGCACATGAACGCCGTGTAGACCATGTGGGTGCGCAACTCATCGGCCTCGATGCCGTAGTTTTTCAAGGCCCGCTCGGCCATCTGGGCGCCGGCCATGTAACCCACGAGATGGAAAACCTCCTGAAACCCGACGCGCGTCACCGCCTCCTCGACCGAGCCGGTGCGCTGATCGCCACCGTAGACCACGCTGTTGCTGACGCGGATGATCTGCGCCGACAGCGCCGGATCGCGCTTGAGACTCGCCGCAATCCGGTCGAGCGGGCTGTTGGCATCCCGCAACAGCCGATCGAGGTCCGCAAAAATCCGCGGCGCGGCCGGCATGGCTCGGGCGATCTCAAATATTTTTTCTCGGGTGAGGGCGCTGGACACAGTTTGCTGTAACTTTGCTAATCGCACCATCCACCATTTACTTAAGCAAGCTGCATGTGATTGAGGCATCCTCCCGCCTCCGAGCTTTCTAACATACCTGATTAGGCGGGGTTTTGCTCCATTTGGACTACCCCCCCACCCTTGCCAAGGTGCGGCGGCGACGGCACTTTCGCATCAACATAAACCGCAGCGGTTCACCCGCTCATCCCCATGTCCTCGTTCCTCGTCCCCGACCCTAAACTCGAATCCGCCGTCCGCGCCAAGGGCGAACAGCTCTTTGTCCTGATGGATCAACAGCCGCCGCCCGCGCTGTTTTCCAAGAAAGGCGCCTACGCCCGCCTCATGGAATGGTCCATGAAGGACCCCGTCTTCAAGACCCAGCTCTTCCGCTTCGTCGACGTCCTCCCCTCCCTCCATTCGTCCGCCGAGATCGTCCGCCACCTGCAGGAATACCTCGGCGACAAGGCCGTCGAGCTCAACCCCGCCCTCAAGGCCGGCCTCGCCGCCGCCTCCTTCGCCCCCGCCCTCGTCGCCGCGCCCGTCAAGGCCCAGATCGTGGACATGGCCGGCCAGTTCGTCCCCGGAGAAACCGGCGAGGACCTCATCAAACAGATTCGGAAAAACACCAAGCTCGGCTTCGCCACCACCATCGACCTGCTGGGCGAGACCGTCGTCAACGACGCCGAGGCTGACGTCTTTCTGCAACGTAATCTCGAGATTCTCGACTCCGTTTCGAAATTCTTCGCCCAGGAACCGGCGCCCGCCTTCAGCGACCTCGGCCCCGGGGGCCCGCTGCCGCGCCTCAACCTTTCCGTCAAGATTTCCGCGCTCACGCCCGACGTCCACCCGGCCGATCCGGAGAATTCCATCACCGCCTTGAAGGAACGCTTTCGCCCCATCCTCCGCCGCGCGACCGAGGTCGGCGCCCTCGTCAACTTCGACATGGAGAGCTACAAGCTGAAGGATCTCACGCTCCAGCTTTTCAAATCCATCCTGGAGGAACCCGAGTTCGCCCAGAAACCCGCCATCGGCATCGCGCTCCAGACCTACCTGCGCGATTGCGAGGCCGACCTCCGCGATCTCGTCGCCTGGGCGCGGAAAAACAAACGCCCGCTCAACGTCCGCCTCGTCAAAGGCGCCTACTGGGACTACGAGACCATCATCGCCCAGCAACGCGACTGGCCCATTCCGGTCTGGCAGAAAAAGCCGGAGTCCGACGCCAACTACGAGAAACTCACGCTCTTTCTTCTCGAGAACATCGACCTCATCACGCCGAACTTCGCCTCGCACAACGTCCGCTCCTGCGCCCACGCCATCGCCCAGGCCGAGCGCCTCGGCATCGATCCCCGCGCCTACGAGTTCCAGGCGCTCTTCGGCATGGCCGACGAGTTGAAAGCCGCGCTCCTCCAGACGGGCCACCGCGTCCGCGAATACTGCGCCATCGGCGAACTCCTCCCCGGCATGGCCTACCTCGTCCGCCGCCTGCTCGAGAACACTTCCAACGAAGGCTTTCTCCGCATCAAGAACATGGGCGAGGCCACCAAGGAGCAGTTGCTCGGCAATCCGGTCAATGCCATCGCCGCCGCGGCCGAACCGCTCGCCGGCAAATCGCGTGTGGCGGGCGCGTTCGCCAACGCCGCCAACACCGACTTCACGGTCGCGGCCAACCGCGACAAGCAGCGCGCCGCGCTGCAGAACTACGAGGCGACCAAGCTCGGCCGGAAATGGCCGTGCATCATCAACGGCAAAAAAATCACCGACCGTCCCTATTTGCCCTCGGTCAATCCCGCGCGCCCGAAACAAATCGTCGGCTACTGGGCCAAGGGCACGGTGCAGGACGCCGACGACGCCGTCGCCGCCTCCGTGGCCTTTTTCCCGAAATGGCGCGCCACGCCCGTCGCCGACCGCGCCGCCATCCTCCTGCGCGCCGCCGACCTGATGGAATCGCGCCGCATGGAAATCAACTCGCTGCTCATCCTCGAGGCCGGCAAGCCCTGGGTCGAGGCCGACGGCGACCTCTCCGAGGCGATCGACTTTCTGCGTTTCTACGCCCTCGAGATGGTCAAGCTCGCCAAGCCCGTGGTCACACAAGCCGTCCCCGGCGAAAAATGCACGCAGACCTGGACGCCCCGCGGCGTCGGCGTGGCCGTCGCCCCGTGGAATTTCCCGCTCGCGATCCTGACCGGCCTGAAGGTCGCGCCGCTCGTCGCCGGCAATTGCGTCATCATCAAGCCCGCGCGCCAAACCTCGATCATCGGCGCGCTGCTGATGGAGGTCATGATGGAGGCCGGCGTGCCCGCCGGCGCGCTGCACTACCTGCCCTGTTCCGGCGCCGACGCCGGCGCGCACCTCGTCGCGCACCCGCAGATCGACTTCATCGCCTTCACGGGTTCGCGCGCCGTCGGCTGCGGCATCTGGGAGGAGGCCGGCAAGACCCGCCCGGGCCAGCTCAACCTCAAGAAGGTCGTCTGCGAGATGGGCGGCAAGAACGCCATGGTCATCGACAACGACGCCGACCTCGACGAGGCCATCCCGGCCGCGCTCTACAGCGCCTTCGGCTACGCGGGCCAGAAATGCTCCGCGCTCTCGCGCCTCATCGTGCTCGAAGGCGTCTACGAGCGTTTCGTCGAACGCTTCCTCGCCGCCTGCCCCACCATTCCCGTCGGCGACCCGGCGCTGCCCGGCACCGTCGTCAATCCCGTCATCGACGACGCCGCGCAGAAATCCATCCTCGGCTACATCGAGACCGGCAAGAAGGAGAGCAAGCTCGCGTGGCAGGCTCAGCTCCCGCCCGAGCTCACCGCCAGCGGCGGCTACTTCGTCCCCCCGACCGTGTTCACCGGTTGCAAGGTCGAGCATACCATCGTGCGCGAGGAAATCTTCGGCCCGGTGCTCGCCATTCTGAAGGCGAAGGATCTCGACGAGGCGTTCGCCATGGTGAACGCCTCCGACTACGCGCTCACCGCCGGCTTCTTCTCCCGCAGCCCGAGGAACCTCGAGCGCGCGCAGCAGGAAATGTTCGTCGGCAACCTCTACCTCAACCGCGGCTGCACCGGCGCCATCGTGGAGCGCCATCCCTTCGGCGGCTTCAAGATGTCCGGCGGCGGCACCAAGGCCGGCGGGCGCGAGTATCTGGAGAATTTCCTCTTCCCGCGCCTCATTGCCGAGAACGTCCTGCGCCGCGGCTTCACGCCGCCGGAAGAAGCGTGATCAAGCGGCCGCATCGGGCGCCGGCCCCTTGACCGCAGCCGGTCGGAGCAGGATCGCCCCGGCTTTCGAGCGGTCGAAGGCGCCTTCCCACATGGCGACCACCACCATCGCCACCGCGTTGCCGCAGACATTTGTGATGGTGCGGATCTCCGACATGAAGCGGTCCACGCCGATCAGCAGCGCCAGCCCGGCGAGGGGAATATGGCTGACCGCGGCGAGCGTCGCCGCGAGCGTGACGAAGCCGCTGCCCGTGACACCCGCCGCGCCCTTGGACGTCACAAGCAGCACCGCAAGCAGGAGCAGCTGCTGGCTCAGGGTCAGCGGAGTGTTCGTCGCCTGCGCGACAAAGATCGCGCCCATGGTCAGGTAGATCGACGTGCCGTCGAGGTTGAACGAGTAACCGGCCGGCAGCACGATGCCGACCACCGGCCGCGCACAGCCGATCTCCTCCATGCGCTGCATCATGAGGGGTAGCACGCTCTCCGACGAGGACGTGCCGAGCGCGATCAGCAGCTCCCCCTTGATGTGAACCAACAGCCGGAAAATGCTGAAGCCGTGGAAGCGCGCGATCAGTCCCAGCACGACAAACACGAACAGCGCGCAGGTGAGGTAGACGCAAAGCATCAATTTTCCGAGCGAGAGCAGCGAGCCGAGCCCGTATTTCCCCACGGTGAACGCCATGGCGCCAAACGCCGCCACCGGCGCGACCTTGGTCACCATGCTCACGATGCCGAAGAACACCCGCGAGACGTCGTTCAGCAGGTTCGTGACGGGTCGCGCGTAGTCCCCGAGCCCCGCGAGCGCGAAGCCAAAGAGCAGCGCGACGAGCAGCACCTGCAGAATCTCCCCCTCAGCGAACGCTCCCACGAAGGTGTTGGGGATGATGTGCAGCAGAAAATCCACCTCCGAGGTCTGCAATGCGCCGCCGTGGTGTATTGCGCGATGGCCTTGGTATCGAGCGTGGCCGGATCGACGTTGAGCCCCACCCCGGGCTGGATCCAGTTCACCACGACGAGGCCGATGACCAGCGCGAGGGTCGAGACGACCTCGAAATACAGCAGCGCCTTGATGCCGACCCGGCCGATTTTCTTCAAGTCGCCCATGCCGGCGATGCCCGAGACCACGGTGGTGAAGATGATCGGGGCGATCAGCATCTTGATCAACTTGATGAAGCCGTCGCCCAGCGGCCGCATCGTCGCGCCCCAGCCCGGGTTCAGCCAGCCCAGCAGCACGCCCAGCACGATGGCCGCCAGCACTTGCACATACAGGTGGCGGAAAATTTTCATGCGGGGCGCCGCGGGCGGCCTAGTATAACGTTCGCGTGAAAGGTGAACATTTAAGCCGCCGGATTATCCAAGGCGGAGAAGTTGCGCCAGCGGTGGACGATGGGGGCGGCATTGAT
>JAYVZM010000359.1:0-3570 GCA_043783345.1 Verrucomicrobiota bacterium | reverse complement strand
GGGGGTAAATTGTGAGTGTTCAAGTGGCCTGCGAATATCTCCGTAGATTCAAAGAATCATGACCGCTGGCTGGTGAAAGATTTTCCGAAAGTCCTCGTGAATGGCGCGATTGTCGTCGATCACGAGCAACCGATGGTTGAGAGGCGCGGGATTCATTCTCTTTGGGTCTGATACCCCGAAGCTCGCTTCGGCTGAGTTGAAAGGCAGGAGCCTGCCCATCGGAGGGAAAATCGGGGGCATGGTTGGTTTGATCAAATGCCTCGGGGCTTGCCCCGAGGATATTTACGCGGCCAGCACGGGGGCGACCGAATTCGCGGCGCCGGCCTTCCGGGTGGCGTTCACCGGATTCGGAGCGAACGGCAGTTCGAGGGTAAAAGTGGCGCCGCAGCCGGGGCCGTCGCTGTGGACGCTCACTTTTCCACCCATTTCCTTGGCGGCGTTGGCGCCGCTGTGCAGGCCGAAGCCGTGGCCGTCCTTCTTCGTGGTGAAGCCGTGGTTGAAGATGCGCGCGAGGTTTTCCGCCGGGATGCCCACGCCGTTGTCGATGACGGAGAAGAGCACCCGGTCCTCGCGCAGTCTCACGCGGAGGATGATGCGCTTGTCGGTGCGGCCCGAAGCGTCGCACGCGTGTTTGGCGTTGCGCAGAAAATTGATCAGCACTTGCAGGACCTTGTGCTTGTCGACCTCAATGGGCGGGACCTCCGCGATTTCCCTGACCACTTCAACGGCATGGCGGTCGAGCGAGCCGGCGTTCATGCACAGGGCGTCCTCAACCAGGTCGGCTGGCTTCACGATCTCGGTCGTGCCGGACACCGTCGCGTAGCTCTGCTGCATGGAGACCACATCCTTGATGTGCTGGATGTTCTTCTGCAGGTTCGCCAGCTCCTCGAGCAATCCCGCCTGTTCGGCGCCGAGGTGCTCGGCCAGCGTCCCGAGGAAGGCCGGCACTTGCCGGCCCTTGGGATCGGCCGTGAGGAATGCGCCGAGGTCGGCCTCGTGCTCGCGCAGCATCGCCACGACCCTAGCCAGGCTCGCACTGCGCGATTTCTTCACCGTCTCGGCCACGACCGTGGCCGAGACATTCACGCTGTTCAGCACATTGCCCACGTTGTGCAGCACACTGGTCGCCACCTCCGCCATCCCCGCCTGGCGCGAAGTATCCAGGAGCTGCTTGTGCAGATTCTCCAACTGGCTTTCGGCCTCCTTGCGCCGGGTGATGTCGCGGGCGACCCCAATGAAGTGGCTCAACTTGCCCTGCTCGTCGCGCACGGGCGAGATGGTCAGTTCGTTCCAGAAGGCGGCGCCATCTTTGCGGTAGTTGAGGATTTCACCGGCAAACTCCGTGCCATTCTCCTGCGCCAGGCGCATCGCCTCCACCGTCCGTCGCTCGGTGAGCGGGCCTTGGAGAAACTTGCAATTCCGACCCACGATTTCCGCCTCGCTGTAGCCGGTGATGGCGGCAAAGGCCGGGTTGCCCGTGAGGATGAGCCGGTCGGGCCCCGCGATCAGCACGCCTTGCGAGACGGCCCTGATGGCCAAATCACTCACTCGCAGCCGCTCCGCGGCCAGCATGCGTTTGGTGATGTCCACATGGGCGACGACGATGCGCCGTGAGCCCTCCTCGCCAAAGCGGGTGACGTGAATGATGAACCAGCGCCGTTCGGTCGGACTATGGCAGGGATACTCGCGGTGAAACTCGCCGATCTCGCCCGCGATCACCGCACGGATGCCGCGCGCCACGGCGCGCGCATCCTCCGCACACTCGCCCTCGCTGCGGTCGCACACCTCCAAATAATTCGCACCCGTGCCTGCGCCACCGCTCGCCTGCGGATTTGCGCGGGCAAAGCGGTCCCGGGCGGCGTTGACCGCCACGATGACGCCGGATTCATCCAAGATCGCGATTTCGGCGGAGAGCGCGTCGAGCGTGGATTGCAGGAAACGCTGCGATTCCCGGATCGCCTGTTCGGAACGGTTGCGCTCGCCGACTTCGCGCTCCAACTCCCGGGTGGCGGTGGCGAGATTGTGATTCACGCTGCTCAAGTCGGCAGTCCGTTCCTCGACGCGACGCTCCAACACGGCGTGGGCTTCGCGCAGGCCCGCCTCCGCCTGGAGCCGGTTCCTCACCTCCCGGATGGTTCCGCGAGTCACGAAGATCGCCACGGCACACGCCAGGCCCACGGCCAGCGCGAGCAGGCCGGCCACCTGCCGGCGGACCGAGAGGTAGTGGAATTCGGCGTCCACGCCGACCTGACCCATGAGCTCACCCTGGTGCCGCACGAAATCTTCCCACGCTTTGTGGTAGGCGATGAGATTGGGCGTCACCACATCGGCCATCATTTTACGGCCGGCTTCCGGCTGGCCTTCGTTCAGCAGCAGGCTCAACGCGCGCTCGTAGCTTTCGACGTAGGGCGTGCGCAGGGTCCAGATGCTGGCGGTGAGCGCCTTCTCGGTTTCGGATTTCAGGCCCGCTTCGATTTGTTTGAGCAGTTCGGAAATTTTCCCGGTATTCTTCGCGCGCTGCTCCAGCAGCGGATCGATCGCCTGACGGTCCTGCAGGAGAAAAATCTGCATGGTGATCCGGCTGTTCAGGGACGAGTAGCGCAGCGCCTCGCGTGACAACTGGACTTTGGCCCAGCGCTGGTCGGTGATCTCCCGAAGGTTGCTGTTCATCTCCTCCATCCGGCTCAGGCCCAGCCAGCCGATGGCCAGCAGGATCGAGATCAGGAGCACGAAGGCCACTCCGAGTTTCACGGTGACAGAGCGTAATTTCGTCGGGTTCATATTAATCAACTCGGGTGCTGCCGGTCATGAGCCGCCCGGCGGCGGGTTCGAGCGGCAGCTCAATGGTAAAGGTCGCGCCCTTGCCGACACCGTCGCCATGGAACGAGAGCGCAGCGACCGGCGCATGGGCAGTGGCGGGGGTCTGTTTCATGGCACGGAATGCGGGGCCTCGTCGTCCAGCGGCGGGGAGCGCTCGGAGTGCGCGATGGCCTCGCCCATGAGTTCGGGCCCGGCGGTCTTGCTGATGACCGAGTCGGCGCCGGCCGCGCGGCAGCGGCGCTCGACCGCGGGCGACGCGAACTGGCTCAACGCAATCAACCGCGCGCCGGGCTGGACCAGCTTGCAGTCCGCAATGGCGGCGGAGAGGTCCGCGCAAGGCAGACCGAGGTCGAACAGAATCAGGTCGGCGCGCGTCGTGCGCAGCAGCGACTGCAACTCGGCGCCCGAGGCCGCTTCGCCGACGATGGTCACCGCGGCCAGCTCCGCGAGCATCTGCCGCAGTCCCTCGCGCACCAACGGCGAGGCCTCCGCGAGGAGCACTCGCAGCGGCAAGGGGGGTTCGTCGGCGGACCGGTTCATATTCTCCGGATACAGTATCGTGCCTGCCGCGCTCGCCGCCAATGGGCGGTAGGCGGAAGGAAATGTGCGGCGCGGCTGAAGCGGGCGTAGGCGAAAGCCTACGGGCGATCCGCCCCGCCGCTACGGCGCGGACCGCTCGATCAGGCCGCGCTCGGCCGCGTAGTGGGCCAGCTCGACGTTGTTCTGCAAACCGAGCTTCTCCATCACGCG
>JAYVZM010000358.1:0-9070 GCA_043783345.1 Verrucomicrobiota bacterium | reverse complement strand
TGAACCGCCTCGCACTGTTCGACCTGGAGGGCAAGCCGGCGGGGGAGATTTCGCTGCCGGGGCTCGGCTCGGTGACGGCGGTCTCCGGGAAGTTCAAGGATCCCGAGCTGTTCATCAACTACTCCTCCTTTCTCGCGCCTGGCACGACGCTCCGGCACGACCTGACCACCGGCCGGACCGAAATTTATCAGGAGACGAAGGTCGCGTTTGATCCCGCCCAATACGAAGTGAAACAGGTTTTTCTTCCTTCGAAGGATGGCACGCGCATCCCGCTGTTCATCGTGCACCGGAAAGGTCTCAAGCTCGACGGCACCGCGCCCACCTGGCTCTACGGCTATGGCGGTTTCAACGTCACGCACAAACCCGCCTTCGCGGTGCCGCCGCTGGTGTGGATCGAGCGCGGGGGCATCTACGCCGACGTCTGCCTGCGCGGCGGCGGGGAATACGGCGAGGAGTGGCACCGGGCCGGCACCAAGGAGCGCAAACAAAATGTCTTCGACGACTACATCGCCGCCGCCGACTGGCTGGTGAGCCAGGGCTACACCTCGCATGCCAAGCTCGTGCTCGACGGCCGTTCCAACGGGGGCCTGCTGCTCGGGGCCGTGCTCAATCAGCGGCCCGACCTGGCGGCGGCGGCCGTGCCCGCGGTCGGCGTGATGGACATGCTGCGCTACCACAAATTCACCGTGGGCGCCGGCTGGGCGTCGGATTACGGCAACTCGGACACGCCCGAGGGCTTCAAGTATCTCGTGGCCTATTCGCCGCTGCACACCGTGAAGGCCGGCGCCAGATACCCGGCGATCCTCGTGACGACGGGAGATCACGACGACCGCGTGTTCCCCGCGCACTCCTACAAATACACCGCGGCGATGCAGGCCGCCGCGGATCCGACGAGCGGTCCGGTCCTCATTCACATCGAGTCCAACGCCGGGCACGGCGGTTCCAGCGGCACCTCGCCCGTGTCGAAAACCATCGCGGACTGGTCGCTCCGCATGGGGTTCGGCGCCCACTACACGGGATGGGGAATGGAAACGGGCAAAAAGTAGCCCGGCATTTGCATCGCGCGGGGACCTGACTATAACGCAGCGCATGTCACTGCTGCACGATCCTCTTCGCCTCGGCGCGCTCACGCTGCCGAACCGCATCATCATGGCGCCGCTCACGCGCTGCCGCGCCGGCGTCGGCCGCGTGCCAACCGATCTCATGGCGGAGTATTACACCCAGCGGGCCACCGCGGGCCTTATCCTGTCCGAGGCAACCTCCGTTGACCCCATGGGCGTCGGTTATCCCGACACGCCGGGCATTTGGTCCGACGAGCAGGTGCTTGGCTGGAAAAAGGTGACGGCGGCGGTCCATGCCGCCGGCGGCCGGATGTTTCTCCAACTGTGGCATGTCGGCCGGGTGTCCGATCCGGTCTACCTCAACGGCGCCTTGCCGGTCGCGCCCAGCGCGATTGCCGCGAGGGGCCACGTGAGCTTGCTCCGTCCGCAAAAACCCTATGTCACTCCGCGGGCGATCGAGCTGGCCGAAATTCCGCGGGTGGTCTCGGCCTATCGGCTCGGTGCGGTGAACGCCCTGCGGGCCGGTTTTGACGGCGTCGAGATCCACGGGGCCAACGGGTATTTGCTCGACCAGTTCCTGCAGGATGGCGCAAACCACCGCTCCGACGGTTACGGTGGATCGATCGCCAACCGTGCCCGCCTGGCGCTTGAGGTCACCGATGCCGCGATCTCGGTGTGGGGCGCCGACCGCGTCGGCTACCACCTCGCTCCGCGGGGCGGTTCCCATGGGATCGCGGACAGCGCTCCCGCGGCGACCTTTGGTTACCTCGCGGCCGAGCTGGGCAAAAGGAAAATCGCTTTTCTGTGCGCCCGCGAGTCGCTCGACGGGCTGCGCCTCGGGCCGGAACTGAAGCGCGCGTTCGGCGGCATCTATATTGCCAACGACAGCTTCACGGCCGGGAGCGCCCGGGCGGCGCTGGCCGCCGGCGAGGCCGACGCCATCGCCTGGGGCAAGCTCTTCATCGCCAATCCCGACCTCCCGCGCCGGCTGCAGCTCAATGCTCCGTTTAATACGCCCGATGCCGCCACCTTCTACGGCGGCTCGGAACGCGGCTATACGGACTACCCGACGCTGGCGGCGTGATGTCATAAAATTCCCCTCGGCTGTGTCGGAAAATCCGCCTGCGGGATTGCCTTTTCGGCCCGGGAAGTGCTTTTGTGGCGATTCCCATGAAAATCCTCGTCGCCGATAAAATCTCACCCAAGGGAGTCGCCTACCTGCGCCAGCAGCCGGGCTTTGAAGTGGTGGAGGCTTACGGCTCCTCTCCGGCCAGGGTGCTCGAGCTGGTCAAGGACGTGCACGCCATCGCCGTGCGCTCGGAGACCAAGATCACGGCGGAGGTCTTCGCCGCGGCGCCGCTGCTGAAGGTCGTCGGTCGCGCCGGTGTGGGCGTGGACAACGTAGACGTCGAGGCCGCCACCGAGCACGGCGTCATCGTGATGAACACGCCGCTGGGCAACACCATCGCCACGGCGGAGCTGACGTTCACCCACATCCTGTGCGGGGCTCGCCCCGTGCCGCAGGCCGCGGCGTCGATGAAAGCGGGGCAATGGGACCGCAAGAGTTTTTCCGGCATCGAGCTGTTCAAGAAAACCCTCGGCGTCGTCGGGCTCGGCCGGATCGGCAGCGAGGTGGCGAAGCGCGCCCAGGCCTTCGGCATGCGCGTGCTGGCCTACGATCCCTATCTCGCGCCCAGCCGCGCCAAGGCCATGCAGGTCGAGGCCGTGTCACTCGACGACCTGCTCAAGCAGGCGGACTACATCACCGTCCATATGCCGCTGACCGAGCAGACCAAATACATGATCGACGAGGCGGCGCTTGCGAAGTGCAAGAAGGGCGTCCGGCTTTTCAACTGCGCGCGCGGCGGGATCATCAAGGAAGCGGCGCTCATCGCCGCCCTCCAGTCCGGCCACGTAGCCGCGGCCGGGCTCGACGTCTACGAGGATGAACCGCTCGCCAAGGACAGCGCGCTGCGCTTCCTGCCCAACGTCACGCTCACGCCGCACCTCGGCGCCTCGACCGCGGAGGCGCAGGACGCCGTCGGGATCGAGATCGCCGAGCAGATCGCCGACGTGCTCAACGGCGGCGTCATCAGCAACGCGGTGAACATGCCGTCGCTCGATGCCGCCACGTTGAAGGTCATCGGGCCCTACCTCGAACTCGGCGCGAAGCTCGGCACCCTGGTGCAGCAGCTCGCCAAGGCCCGGGTCGAGCGCCTGCGCATCACCTACTGGGGCAAGATCGTCGAACTCGACGCCAACCCCGTCACGCGCGCCGTCCAGCGCGGCTTCCTGAGCCGCATCAGCGGCGAGAGCCTGAATTTCATCAACGCCCCGACCATCATGTCGCGACTCGGCATGGAGGTGGAAACCATCAAGTCGAACAGCAATGTCGACTACTCCGATCTTGTCCTGATCGAAGGCGTGCAGGCGGACGGCGCCACGGTCTCGGCCGCCGGCACGTTGCTCGGCAAGGCCAACAATCCGCGGCTCGTGGCCCTTAACGGCCGGGAGGTCGAGGCGGCTCCGTCCGGCGCCTTGCTCATCTATGAGAATCACGACGAGCCCGGGATCATCGGCATGGTCGGCACGCTGATGGGCCGCGACAAGGTGAACATCGCCGCCATGTCCCTGAGCCGCAACAATGCCGGCGGCACGGCGCTCTGCGTGTTGAATCTCGACAGCCAGCCCTCCGAGGCGGCCCTTAAGGAGTTGACCAGCCATCGCGCCATCAAGCAGGCTGTGGTGGTCAACCTCTGATGTTCAACGCCTGGTTAATTGGCTCAACTCTTGTCGGATACCTGCTGGGGTCGCTGCCTTTCGGCTACCTCGTGGCCCGGGCGCAGGGCGTCGATATTTTCAAGGCCGGCAGCGGCAATCCCGGAGCGACCAACGTCAAGCGCGTGCTGGGCGCCAAGGCCGGCAACACCGTCTTTGTCCTGGACACGTTGAAGGGCGCCGTCGCGGCCGGGTGGCCGATGTGGTTTCTGCCGGGCGCGCCGGATGTCCAGATGATGGGCCTGGTGGGCGTGATCGGCGCCGTGCTCGGTCATTCGTTTTCCGTTTTCACCAAGTTCCGCGGCGGCAAGGGTGTCGCCACGACCGCCGGCGGGCTGATCGTGCTGATGCCGGTCTCCTGCGCGATCGGCGGGGCGGTGTGGGTGCTGACGTTCCTGGTGACCCGCTACGTTTCCCTGGGCTCGATCCTGGCCGCGGTTGCGGTATCGCTCGCCAGCTGGCTGCGGGGCAATCCGCTGTCGCTGAACATTGTCGCCACGATTTTGTGTCTCTTTGTGATCGTCCGGCACCGCGAGAACATCGCGCGCCTGCTGGCCGGCACCGAGAGCAAGTTTGCCCGGAAACCGCCGGCGCAACCCTGACCTGCGCGCGATGAGCCCGGGAAGAAAAGTTGCTTCCTTCGATTTGCTCCCGCGGGACATGCGCATATATCGGATCCCATGAATGTTGCCGCAGACGAATTGGCGGAGAAACGGCGCCAGCTCGAGGCGCAGCTGGGCGAACTCGGCAGCGTCTTGGTGGCCTACTCGGGCGGGGTCGATTCCGCCTATCTGGCCTGGACTGCCCGGCAGGTGCTCGGAGAGCGCATGCGGGCGGTCATCGCCGACTCACCCTCGCTGGCCCGCAGTCACCTCGTGGACGCCGTCGCTTTTGCCCGGCGCCACGACATCCCGCTCGAGGTGATCCCGACGAACGAACTCGACAATCCCGCGTATGCCAAAAACGACACGCAGCGCTGTTTTTACTGCAAGCAGGAGCTTTTCATCGTGATGGAGCAGGTCCGGGTGCGCTTGGGATGCCAACACCTGGCCTATGGCATGAACGCCAGCGATCGCGGCGATTTCCGCCCCGGTCAGGACGCCGCCCGGCAGCAAGGCGTGCTGGCGCCGCTGGCCGAGGCCGGCCTGAGCAAGCAGGACATCCGCGATCTCGCCCAGCAGTCCGGCCTCGGCGTCTGGGACAAACCCGCCTCGGCCTGCCTGGCTTCCCGGGTCGAATACGGCCGGCCGGTGACGCGCGACCGTTTGCGCCAGATCGAAGCCGGCGAGGAGCGGCTGCGCGAGCTGGGCTTCCGCCAGTTTCGCGTGCGCCATCACGGCGAAATCGCCCGGATCGAGATCGACCGCGCCGAACTCCCCGCCGCGGCGACTCCGGAAATGCTCGCCACCTTCACGACCACCTTCAAGGCGCTCGGGTTTCTCTACGTCACACTCGACTGCGAAGGCTTCCGCTCCGGTTCCATGAACGCAAAGCTGGCCGAAGCGGTCTCCGCCACCTCCCATGCGCATCGCCTATCTTGAAGGATTTTCCGGGGTCAGCGGCGACATGTTGCTGGGGGCGTTCGTCCACGCCGGCGTGCCGGCCGCGTTGCTTCAGGAGACGGTCGCCGGACTGGGTCTCGGCGCCACCCTGCGGATCGAGCCCGTGGATCGCAGCGGGATAAACGCGTTGAAAGCGGATATCCTGGTCGACGGGCATCCGGCGGAGGAGGCGCGCAGCCCTGCGGACCATGAGCCTCATGCCCCTCACGATCACGGCCACGCTCATCACAGCCATGACCACTCCGATCATGAGCCCGCACACCCGCACGCGGAGCACGGCCATCATGCGCACGAACACGCCCACGAAGCCCGTTCGCTGAGCGCGATCAAGGCGATCATCAACCGGGCCCGGCTCGACGAGGCGGCCAAGGCGACGGCGCTCCGCACCTTCGACCTGTTGGGTGCAGCCGAGGCGAAAATCCACCAGGTGCCGGTGGAGTCCCTGCATTTCCACGAGGTCGGCGCCGTCGATTCGATTGTTGATATTGTCCTCGCGGCCACGGCGGCCCACGCCCTTGGCGTCGAGCGCTGGTTCTGTTCTCCCCTCAACGTCGGGGGTGGCACGGTGCAGTGCGCGCATGGCCGTTATCCGGTTCCGGCTCCGGCCACGGCGGAGCTGCTCAAGGGTGCCCCGATCTATTCGGCGAAACCGCTGATGGAATTGGTCACCCCCACCGGCGCGGCGCTCGTCCGCGCGCTCGGCTGTGAGTTTGATCCGGTCCCGGCGATGCGCGTGTCAGCCATCGGCTACGGCGCCGGCTCGCGCAATCCGCCTGGATTTCCCAATGTGCTCCGGCTCAGCGTGGGCGAGACGGTGGAAACAGCTTCTTCGGCGGAAATGGTGACGGTCATGGAAACCGCCCTCGACGATCTCAACCCGCAGGTGGTCGCGCATGTCACCGAACGGGCCCTGGCGCTGGGCGCGCTCGACGTCATGAGCACGCCGGTGCTGATGAAGAAAAACCGGCACGGCACGCTGCTCACCCTCCTGACCGACCGGGAACACGCGGTGCGCCTCGAGGACCTGCTTTTCCGGGAAACCAGCACGCTCGGCCTGCGGATCCGCGAGGAACGGCGCGTGACCCTCGAACGGGCCCACGTGAACGTCGCCACTCCGTGGGGCCCGGTCCGGATCAAGGTCGGCCGCTATCGCGGGGCGGAAGTCAACGCCGCCCCCGAGTTCGAGGACTGCCGCCACATCGCGGAAACCCAAGCTTTGCCGGTGAAGCGGGTCATCGAAGCGGCGCTCCAGGCCTACCGGAAGGAGCCGTCGTGAACCCGGAGATTCTTCTGGAATTATTGAAGGCGATCCAACAGGGGAAAACGACGCCGGAGGAGGGGATGAGCCGGCTGGTCCGGATGCCTTACGAGGACCTCGCTTTTGCCAAGGTCGATCACCACCGCGCGCTCCGCACGGGGCGACCGGAGGTCATCTACGCCGCCGGGAAATCGAACGAGCAGTTGGTGGAGATATTTGAAGCCATGGCCCAAGCCGGCAGCAATGTGCTCGCCACCCGCGCCACGCCGGAGGCCGCGGCGGCGGTTTGTGCGCGTCTGCCCGATGCGGTCCATCATCCTGTCGCCCGGGCGGTCACCTTGCGGCGGCAGGCACCGCGCCCGCTGCCCGGGAAGATCGCCATTCTCTGCGCCGGCACCAGCGATCTGCCGGTGGCGGAGGAGGCGGCGGTGACGGCCGAGCTGCTGGGCGCGCAGGTGGTCCGCATCCACGACGTGGGTGTGGCGGGGCTGCACCGTTTGCTCGCGCAGCACGCCGAACTCCTCGAAGCCACGGTGATCATCGCCTGCGCCGGCATGGAGGGAGCGCTGCCCAGCGTGGTCGCCGGGTTGGTGCGCGCGCCGGTGATCGCCGTGCCCACCAGCGTCGGTTACGGCGCCGCGTTCGGCGGCCTGACGGCGCTGCTCGCGATGCTGAATTCCTGCGCGCCCAATGTGGCCGTGGTCAACATCGACAACGGCTTCGGCGCCGCCTGCTTCGCGACGTCGCTGCTCGGCATCAACGCCGCCGGGGCCGAGCTTCCACCGTCAAATCCCGGCGAATAGGTCCGCGGGTATGCCATCTACGGTGAACGCATCAACGGCATGGTGGTGGGAAAACGACCGAAAAGCAGATCGAACACGCCAATGAAAACACCCGAGAGCGTTGATAAGATGGGCGCGGGAAAATGGCAGGCGGCACTTTGCCATATTTACGCCGAAGCGATGCAGGATTTCTTGGGAAAAGGAGAGATAGGGGCCGTCTTTACCGGACCCGTAGTTGCGCACCTATATTTATGCATCGAAGGATTGGCTTACGATTCCGAATACCGAGGAATTGTCGAAAAGGAGTTCCTTGAAAGCTGGGGGGCAAGATACCTCCCGAAGTGTGAAATTACGTTCGACCGACATGCCAACCTTAAAGGTCTTTCAATTAAATGGGGCATTACTTCCGGAGAATTGGGTGCGCAACTCTACGATCGACCCGAAAGACCCCGTTGGTATCAGGAGGCCAAGACGCAAATCGAAAGCGATGCGTATTTCAGAGATTTAAAAGCGCGCCTCGGATAACTGCTCAGTTCTCTCAAGCGAGCCCAAGTTTTTTCTTGGCCTGTGCCCACGGAATGCCGGGTTTGGCCGCGTTGCGAGCGATGGCTGCATTGAGATCGCGCAGATCCTCCAAGTCTTCCACGCGGGTGCGCAGGCGCGCCAGCTCGGCGCTCAGGCGGTGCAGCGAGGGCTTGGCACGGGCGGGACGTTTAATCGCGGTAGGCATCTTTTCTGTCCTTCACCTGATGAACGAAGATCAGCTCATTTTCCAGCGTGAACAGGACGCGGAAATCACCGACGCGCAAGCGGTATTTGCCGGCCTGACCGGCCAGTTTCTTCACGTCGCCCTTCAAGCCATGCTGGAGCGCATCGAGCCGCTGGCCGATCCGGCGGCGCTGCGCTTTGGACAGCGTGTGCAACTGCGTCAGCGCTTCATCGCCGATATGCAGCCGGTAGTCCATGCGGCCAGTGAGGCTCGGACAGCATCCCCTGGCAAGCGTGTGTTGGGATGGCTTCAAGCACGAGTAGAAGGAAAAGTTTTGGCAGTGGGGACCGGAACTTCTCACAATGGCGGATCAGGCCACGCCGTTACCGGCGCGGCTACGGATTTGAGCCATGGGGTTATGACGTATGCTCCGCACTCCCGTCTTGCCATCCGGCGCCCCGCCGGGCCATTTAACCGGGTTCTACCATGGCTCTCATCGTCCAGAAATACGGCGGCACCTCGGTCGGTGACGTCGACCGGATCAAGAATGTGGCCCGGCGCATTCAGGCGGTGCGCGCGGAGGGGCACAGCCTCGTCGTGGTTGTGTCGGCCCGTTCCGGCGTGACCAACGAGCTCATCGCCCGCGCCAAGGCCATCACGGACCGGCCCGACACGCGCGAGATGGACATGCTCCTGGCGATCGGCGAGCAGGAGACGATCGCGCTGACGGCCATGGCGCTACAGGCGATCGGCGTGCCGGCGGTTTCCTACACCGGGGCGCAGGCGGGCATCTTCACGGACGAGGTCTTCACCAAGGCCAAGATCAAGAAGATGAACCCGAAGCCCATCCTGAAGGACTTGAAGGACGGCAAGGTTGTTATCGTGGCCGGCTTCCAGGGCATCAACGAGGACGGACAGAT
>JAYVZM010000357.1:0-3585 GCA_043783345.1 Verrucomicrobiota bacterium | reverse complement strand
ATCCGGCTCGCCCCCGAGCATCACGCGTTCGTGCTCGTCGTCCACCACATCATTTGCGACGGTTGGTCGCAGCACGTGCTGCTGCACGATCTGAGCGAACTCTACAATGCGCGGTGCGCCGGACGCGCCGCCGACCTGCCCCGCCCCGTCCAATTCAGCGAATACGCGCGCCAGGAGGCGGCGCATCGCGAATCGCCGGGCCATTCCGTGGCGGAAAAATACTGGCTGGAGCAGTTCGCGGACAGCGTGCCGGCGCTGGAACTGCCGACCGACCGGCCGCGGCCCGCGCTCCGCACCTATGCCGCCGCCCACCACGGGCGGAAGCTGGAACCCGCGACCGCCGCCGCCGTGCGCCAGCTGGCGGCGCAGCACCACTCGACCCATTTCACCGTGCTGCTGGCGGCATTCAACACCCTGTTGCACCGGCACAGCGGCCAGGATGACCTCGTGGTCGGCGTGCCCGCGGCGCCGCAGGTGCTCGCCGGATTGAAAAGCCTCGTGGGGCACTGCGTGAACCTCCTCCCGATCCGGAGCCGCGTCGCGGACGGCCAGGATTTCGCCGGCTTTCTGCAGGCGCTGCGCCGGACCACCATCGACGGCTTCGAGCACTGGCAGCACCCGTTCGCCAGTTTGCTGCGCCGGTTGAACCTGCCCCGCGATCCCAATCGCGTGCCCCTCGCCAACGTCACCTTCAACGTCGGCCGGCAACGCGGCGCCCTCCACTGCACCGGGCTCACGGTCGAGTCCGCCATCAATCCGAAGCCCTTCGTCAACTTCGACGTCAATTTCAACCTCACGGAAACGGACGCCGGCTTCGTGCTCGACTGCCACTACAGCACGGAGTTGTTCGACGCGCCCACCATCGAGGGCGCGGTCGACCGCTACGAGGTGCTGCTCCGGGCGGCCGCCTCCCAGCCGGACAAACCGGTGCACCGCCTGCCGCTGCTCACGCCGGACGAACGCCACCGGGTCCTCGACGAATGGAACCGCACCGCGACCGACCATCCGCGCGACCGGTGCATTCATGAGCTGTTCGAGGCCCAGGTCGCGCGCACGCCGAATGCCACCGCCCTCGTGTGGGGCGACCAGCGCTGGAGCTACCGCCAGTTGAACGAACGGGCCAACCAGCTCGCGCACCGGTTGCGCCGCCTCGGCGTCAAACCGGAAACCCTCGTCGGCGTCTACGCCGGCCGCACCCCCGGAACCGTCGCCATGCTGCTGGGCATTTTGAAATCGGGCGGCGCCTACGTGCCGCTGGACCCCGCCTATCCGGCGGAACGGGTCGAGTTCATGTTGCAGGATTCGCGGGTCGCCATTCTCCTGACCGACCGCACCACCGCGGCGTCGACACCGGTCGCGCCCGGCATCCGGATCGTCGAGGTCGACCGCGACCGGGACGACATCGCGCGCGAGCCGGTGGTGAATCCCGCCGCTTGCACGCTGCCCTCCCATCTCGCCTATGTGATCTACACTTCCGGTTCCACCGGCCGGCCCAAGGGGGTGGCGATCGAACACCGCAATGCCGTCGGCCTCGCCTACTGGGGCCGGGACGTGTTTTCCGCGGAGGAACTCTCCGGCGTGTTCGCCGGCACGTCGTTCTGTTTCGATCTCTCGATTTTCGAGATCTTCGTGACACTCGCCTGGGGCGGGACGGCCATCCTCGCCGAGAACGCCCTCGAGCTCGGCACCATCCCCGCGCGGAACGCGGTGACGCTGATCAACACCGTGCCTTCGGTCATGGCCGAGCTGCTCCGTCTCGGGATGGTGCCGGCCTCGGTCCAGACCATCTTCATGGCCGGGGAGGCCGTGCCCGACAGCCTGGCCGAGCGGCTTCTCGCCATGCCGCATCTCAAGAAGGTCTACGAGGGATATGGCCCGACCGAGGACACGACCTTCTCCAGCTGGGGCCTGCGCCGGCCGGGTGTGCGCAGCACCCTTGGCCGCCCGTTCCCGAACACGCAGTTCTACGTGCTGGACCGGCACCTCGAGCTTGTGCCGCCCGGCCTGCCCGGGGAGGTGTGCATCTCCGGCGATAAACTCGCGCGCGGTTATCTCAACCAGCCGGTGTTGACCGAGCAGAAGTTCGTGCCCCATCCCTTCAGCGCGGCGCCCCATGCGCGCCTCTATCGCACCGGCGATCTGGCCCGGCAGCTCCCGGATGGCCAGCTTGAGTTTGTCGGCCGGATGGATTTCCAAGTGAAGATCCGCGGCTACCGCGTGGAGCTGGGCGAGATTGCCAGCGTCCTGCTCCGCCACCCGGCCGTCGCGCAATGCGTGGTCCTCGTCGTCGAGAGCACTCCCGGCGACAAGCGGCTCGCGGCTTACTATGTGCCGGCCACCGGGCAAACGCCCCCGGAGTCAGCGGAGTTGCGGGCCCTCGCCGCCCGCGAACTGCCCGACTACATGGTGCCCTCGGCTTTCCTGACACTCGAACGACTGCCGCTCACCAGCAATGGCAAGCTCGACCGCCGCGCGCTCCCCGAGCCGGGGGAAGCGTGCCAGCCCGCCGGCCGCACGCCGCCCCGCACCCTCACCCAGGAAATGCTCGCGGGCATCTGGTGCGACGTCCTGCGCCTCCCGGAGGTCGGCGTGCATGACAACTTCTTCGAGCTGGGCGGACATTCCCTGCTCGTCACCCAAGTCCTGGCGCGGGTGCAACAGACCTTCCACCTCGAACTGCCCCTGCGTCACGCCTTCGAGGCGCCCACGGTCGCGGAATTCGCCGCGATCATCGAGAACGCCCTCGTCGAGGACATCAAATCCTCCTCCGAATTCGAACCCGAACCGATCCATGCCGTCGTCGCCACCTAACGCGTTCACCGGGTCAAATTTCAATCTTCCCCGCGCGGACCTCTCCGAAGCGCAGCGCAGCCTGCTGGAAAGGCGCCTGTTGCTCGCACGCCAGGCCGGCGCGGCCAAGCCGGGTTCCCGGCACGCGATCACCCCGCGGACCGACGCCGGCCCGGCGCCCCTGTCGCACGCGCAGGAACGCCTGTGGTTCCTCGACCAGCTCGTGGCGGACCGCGGGATCTACAATGTCTACCAGGCCGTGCGACTCACCGGACCGCTGGACACGGCCGCGCTGAAACGGAGCCTCGATGAGATCGTGGCGCGCCATGACGTCTTTCGCGCGACCTTTGCCAGCGGCGAGGACGGTCCGGTGCAGACCGTCATCCACCCCGCGCGGCTGCCGCTGGAAAAGGCGGACCTCTCCGCGCAACCGCGGGAGACCCGCCAGGCGGAGTTGATCCGGCGTCTCCAAGCCGATGCTGCGCGCCCCTTCGATCTCGCCCATGACCAGCTGTTGCGGGCGCTCCTGGTGCGCCTCGGCCCGGAGGACCATGTGTTGCTGCTGGTCATGCACCACATCGTTTCCGATGGCTGGTCGCTCGGGATCATCTTCCGCGAACTCGGCGCCTTGCACCAAGCCTTCGCGTCCGGGCAAGTGTCGCCGCTGCCCCCGCTGCCGATCCGCTACGCCGACTATGCCCGTTGGGAACGCGAAACGCTTCAGGGCGAAGCGCTCAGGAAACCCCTGGCCTACTGGCGCCGCCAGCTGCCCGCCGCCGCCACCCTGGAATTGCC
>JAYVZM010000356.1:0-9103 GCA_043783345.1 Verrucomicrobiota bacterium | reverse complement strand
TGAAACCGCTCCCAAGGACGGGCGGCGCGAAATACCTCGGCGGCAGCGAGCAAATCACGCCAGACCGGCAAAGGCACGGAAGGAGCCGTTGGTTGCTGTTTGGACATGGCAAGGGAAAGCAGCCGGGGCGGGCAAAGACCTACGGCAATTTGCGCCTGGCCTGTTCCCAAAACGCGAGCAGCGCGCGGAAGTCCTGTTCCTTGGTCCCGCTGTGAATCACGTAATCGTAGGAATTGCGCTCGCCCAGCTCCAGTTCGGCGGTGCGCAGCCGGCGCGCGATCTCCTCCTCGCTGTCCTTGCCGCGGAATTCCAGCCGCTCGCGCAGCACCTCGAACGAATCGGGCGCCACAAACACGGTCACCAGCCGCGAACGCAACAGTTCCAGATGGGCCGCGGCGGCGCGGAGGCTGCGCACGCCCTGCACATCGATGTTCATGACGAGATTGGTGTGGGGCAGCCGGTCGAGCACCGCGGACTTCAGCGTCCCGTAGCGGTATTTCTGGTGCACGCAGGCCCACTCGAGGAACTCCCCGGCGGCGAGCTTCTCGTCGAACTCCCGTTCACTGAGAAAATGATAGTCCCGGCCGTGGCTTTCGCCCACGCGGGGCGGCCGGGTCGTGGCGGTGATGACCCGCTCGAAGCCGGGCACCGCGGCCACCAGCCGGTCGCACAATGTGCTTTTGCCCACGCCAGCCGGTCCCGCCAGGATCAGCAGCACCGGGAGGGATGAAGCGGGGGCGGCCATGTCTCAGTAGGTGAACGCCACCGCGGAAGTCGCGAGGCCGTAGGCCAGCAGGATCGCACCGATCAGGCGCGGGCGTGCGGGCTGCCGAAACAGCCAGTCGAAGAAGTCCCGCAGCCGGTAGGGCGCGGCGGCCAGGTAGAGCGCCAGCGCCAGACCGAGGTAGACCGCCGACACCATCAGCAGCCGCTGCGGATGCTGGTATTCCATATAGGCGGCATGGAGCAACGGCTCAGCCACCAGCAGCATCAGCATGCACAGACCACGCACCGCGAGAAAATCCGGCGCGTAGATGAACGCCAGCACGGCCAGCACGCCGAAGCCGGCCATGACCGGCTGCGGCGTCTGGAAAAAAATCAGGTCGGACTCGCCGAGCCGGGACAGCCGCCAGAGGAACCAGACCACGCCCGCGCCGAAGAAGAGCCAAGCCCCGTTGACGGACCGCGGCAGGGCGCGGGCGGTCGCGCCGACCAAAGCATGGTTCCAGAGCAGCACCGCGCCGAGCAGCGCGAGAAACAGTCCGGGCAGGAGGGTGGCGAGAAAGAGGGACATCAGGAAAGTGACGGGTGGCAAGTGACGAGTGACAAGCAGGGAAATGGGAAAACAGGAAGATTCATGACAGGAAAACTCGTCACTTGTCACTCATCACTTGTCACACCTTCCAGCGCCAGCTCACCGTAGAGCACGGCGGTGGAGACGCGCTCGATCTTGACCGGCACGAGCTGGCCGATCAGCCGTTCGCTGGCGTCGAAATGGACGATGCGATTTCCGCGGGTGCGGCCGGTGTAGCGCCGGCCCTTCCGGTCCCGACCCTCGACCAGGACTTCCTGGGTGGTGCCGACCAGGGCGGCGTTCCGCCGGTCGGAATTGGCCGCCAGGATGCGCAGCAGGACCTGGTTGCGCTCCTCCTTCACCTCATCGGGCACCTGGTCCGCCATCGTCGCGGCGGGCGTGCCGGTGCGGATGGAATATTTGAAGACATAGGCCATGTCGTAGTTGCAGGCCTCGAACAGCGCGCGTGTCTGCGCGAAGTCCTCGTCCGTTTCGCCCGGGAAACCGACGATGACATCCGTCGAGAAATACATGTCGGGCCGCACCGCGCGGAGGTCGGCGACGATCTGCTGGTAACGTTCGCGGGTGTAGGGGCGGTTCATGGCCTTCAGGATGCGGTTGGACCCCGACTGCAGCGGCAGGTGCACGTATTCGCAGAGTTTTTCCAGCCGGCCGTAGGCGGCGATCAGGTCGTCCTTGAACCCGCGCGGGTGCGGCGACGTGAAACGGAGGCGCGCGATGCCGGGAAGGGCGTTCACCCGTTCGAGCAGTTGGACAAAGGGCGTGACGCCGGCAGTGTGCGTGTAGTCGCGCCGCCCGTAGCTGGTGACGATCTGACCGAGCAAAGTGATTTCGCGCACGCCGCGCTCGGCGAGCTGCTCGCACTCGTGCACGATCTCGTCCATCGGCCGCGAGCGCTCGTCCCCGCGAGTCTTGGGAACGATGCAGAACGAGCAATCCATGTTGCAGCCCTGTTGGATGGAAACGAAGGCCGACACCGGTTTCTCCTCGAGCACATGGTCGCGGATGGTGTTCTGCGAACCGGCCTCCTCGGCGATGTCCACGATCGTCTCGCCGATGGGCACACCGGCGGCCTGCGCGGCGCGAAGGTTGTCCAGATAATCCGGCACCTGGTGGAATTTCTGCGTGCCGACAATCAGGTCCACGTCGGGCAGCCGGTCGAGGAGTTCGGCCCCGCGATTCTGCGCCATGCAGCCGAGGATGCCGAGGATGAAGTCGGGGTTCTTCTTCTTGCGGCTGGAGACGTTGGCCGCCTTGCCGATGGCCTTCTGCTCGGCGGCATCGCGCACGCTGCAGGTGTTGAGCAGGAGGATGTCGCAGTCGGCCTCGGCACCGACCAGGCGGTAGCCCCGCGCGCGCAGCAGGGCCGCCACGGCCTCGCTGTCGCGCTCGTTCATTTGGCAGCCATAGGTCTTGATGTGGACACGGTTCATTGCACGGGGAGGGTCTAACTACCGGGTGGCCCCGACGGGTCAACGCGGATTCCCATCGAAAGCTCGCCGGATCCACGTAACCGGGCCAAACTTGGCGTGTCTTCCCTTCATGAAACGGCGTAACGACTGGATGATCGGCTTGCTAGCGGTGGTCTTTGCGGCCGCAGCGGAGCCGCCCAAGCCGCCGGCGCCGAACGGGATTTCCGCGGACGACATCTACCAGGCCGGCAAGGAACTGTTCGATGAATTTGCCCCGGCCGAAATCAAGGCGCGGTTCGAATTCCCCGACAAGGCGCGGTGGGACGACTTTGCCGCGCGCCTCCAAGCCGCGCTCGAGGGCAGCGATCTGGTCGGGCTGGCGCAGCTTGAGCCCGAGGCACGGGCCGCTTTGACGGCCCTGCGGGCGCTGCCCGGCTATGAGGAATACAGCGATTGGCTGGAAGAACGGCTGGACTATATCGCGGCCGCCAAGCAAGCCATCCGGCGTCCGCCGCCGGTCCGCCCGGAGGGAACAGTCCAGTTCATTCCCCACTACGATCTCTGGCTGCAACGGATGCGAGCACGACCCCGGCCCGCCGGCGCGGAGCAACTCATGCCCCAGTTGCGGGCGGCCTTCACCGCCGCCGGGTTGCCCGCCGAGCTGGCCTGGCTCGCCGAGGTGGAGTCGGCCCTCAACCCGGAAGCCCGCAGCCCGGCGGGAGCGCGCGGTCTGTTTCAACTCATGCCCGCCACGGCGAAGGAGCTTGGCCTGAGCACGACCCTGCCCGACGAGCGCACCGATCCGAAAAAGTCGGCCGGTGCCGCCGCCCGGCTGTTGCGCACCCTGCACCAAAAATTCGGCGACTGGCCGCTGGCGCTCGCGGCCTACAACGCCGGCGCCGGCCGCGTGCAGCGCCTCCTCGCCCGGCAGAAAGCCCGCACCTTCGCCGAAATCGCCGCGGCGCTGCCGGCCGAAACGCGCATGTATGTTCCGAAAGTGCTTGCGACCCTCCAGGTGCGCACGGGTATGCCGCTGGCCGGACTGGCGGCGCCGCGGACTTGAACCCGGCATCCAAGCTCAACGCCGGCCTTTACCTCCTCCCGTAAAACCGTTTTGGTGGGCGCAATGGGATTCTTCAACCGCTCCGATGATCAGAAACCGGCGCCGGCTCCGGCCGAACCCACGGCGACCGGCGGCGTCCTGCCCCAGCTGGCCGCCGCCCGAGAAAAATTGAAAGCGAAGGACCTGCCGGCCGCTCTGGCCATCTATGAACAAGTGCTCGCGGCCGGCGCGAATGAACGCAGCGACGTCCTCATGACGATCTCCGCCGATCTCGGCACCAACGGCCATGTCCGCGAGATCATCGATCTGCTCGCCCCGCGTTACGACGTGCAGAAGCACGGGGCGCCGGCGGGCTTCAACCTTCTCCAGGCCTATCTCGTGACCCGCCAGGCCGAGGCGGCCCAGCACCTGCTCGACCTGCTGTTCTCGTTGCAGCGGCCGGAGCTCGAGTCGCGGCTGCACGGTTTTTCCAACGCCGTGGCTGAGCTTTTCATCACCGAAACCGAGGCCGTGGCGGCCGTCGGCCCGGTGGACGAAAAGATCAGCCTCGTCAGCATCAGCAAACCGATTTGGTTCTACGGTCTCGAGACGGTCGCGCCACTGCTGCTCCCGCACAAGGAAGGCCGGCTGCGCCGGGTGGCTTTTGCGCAGTGCGCCCTGCCCGGCCTCGAAAACGCGGCCGAGGCCTCGGCCCGGCCGGAGAATGAACTGGGCCGGCTCACGCGCGGCATCGCCCTGTGGCTGGCCGAGACCTTCACCTTCAGCGCCGGCTACACCTCCGTGGCCGGGATCGGCACGGTGGCGCAGCACCATGCGCTTTTCCCCACCGAGTGGACGGCGGACAACATCCGCCAGCTGAGCGATTCCACCGAGGGCGGGCTCGACTACGTGATCACCGGCGCGCTGCGGAACCGCAACGACGACTGCGAGCTGATCCTCCGCATCTGGGAGGTGAAAAAATTCCGCGAACTGAAGGCCTTCACCGCCCGCTGGACGCCCTCCTCGGCCGATCCGGCGCTGACCGATCTCCAGAAGCAGATGCGCACCTACATGGAATGGACGGCCCTGCCGGCCGGCCAGGGCCTCGCCTACACCGTGCCGGCGGCGCCGCTGGCGTATCTGCACGGGCTCGGCGCGGCGCTCACTTTTTTTCTCGGGGAAAAAGGCGTGCTCGCGCTGACGCAGCTTCCCGCCGATCCCGCGGTGCTGCTCCGCTCCGCCCAGGCCAATCCGGAGCATGGCGCCGCCCAACTGGCGCTGGTGGCGTTGCTGTTGCGGCAGAAGGCCGCGGGCACGGCCTTGGAGGCGGAGGCACGGCGGCATGCGTGCGCCTGGCTGGCCTCGCCGGCGGCTCAGGCCGCGGGGGTGGCGGCGCTCGCCGCCACCCTGATATGAGTCCGGCGGCCGCTGAAATCATCGCCCAACTCCGTTCGCGCCACAACGAACGCAACCGCGAGGGCCTGCCGCGTCTGGCCTCGCCTCGCGACACGAGCAGCTGGACTCGCGGTCGGCGCACGGGATTGCCCGCGACGCCCTGCGCGAACTGCAAAAAAAAGGCCCGGGGACTAGCCGGGCCTGAGGAGGTGAACAAAAATCGAAGAAACGCTTATTTGTTGTGCGCGGCGTTGAAAGTGGCGACGAAATCCGCGGTCACATCGAGCTCGGGTTTGGCGTCAATGACCGCGTCCCCGAGCTTGGCGACATCGAGGAGCAGGTCAATATTGTGCTCCTTGGCGTAGGCACGGAGCGCCTTGCCGAGTTCGGCACTGATGGGGGACTGCACTTCCTGCGCGCGCTTGCCATAGGCTTCCTGCGCGGCCTGCTGTTTGCTGGCGAGTTCCTTCTGCAGCTGCTGGCCAGCGGCCTGTTTTTCGGCGATGGCCTTCGCGTTGGTGACGGCATCGGCGTTGAGCTTGTTCAACTCCCCGACAATCGTCCGGAGTTTTTCGTTGAGCAGGGACAGTTCGCTCTGGGAGCCACTGAATTCCAATTCCAAGCCCTGGTTGGCGCGCACCAGTTGCTTGATGCCGGCGGTTTCATCCAGGAAGACGCTGCTATTGATGAAGGCGACGCGGGCCGGCTCGATGGCCTTAGCGGCCGGCTTGGACTGCGCCGCCAAGGGGGCCACCAAAGCGGCGGTCAGAAGGGAGAAAAAGAAGGGTCGGAAGAATTTCATGGAAAGCTCAACGTAGGACGGGCGGTGGCTTTGGCAAAGGCTAAAATCACTTCGCGGCGGCCAGCTGGCCGCAACCGGCGGCAATGTCGATCCCCCGCCGTTGCCGGACGGTGCTGGGCAGGCCGTAGCCGGCCAGGATATGCTGGAATTGCCGGGCGGCCTCCCGGCCGGTGGGTGCCCCGCCGTAGCCGGCCGTCGGGTTCAACGGGATGAGGTTCACCTGCGCCGGATGACTGCGCAACAGCCGGCCGACGGCGTGGGCGGTCTCGGCCGAGTCGTTTTTGCCCTCGATCAGCGTCCACTCATAAAAGATCCGCCGCTGCAGCTTCTCGCTGTAATAGCGGCACGCCGTCATCAGCTCGTCGAGCGGCCATTTCCTGGCCACCGGCACCAGCGCCGCGCGCTCCTCCTGGGTGGCGCCGTGCAGCGAAACCGCGAGGTGGAAGGGCCGCGCCTCGTCCGCCAGCCGGATGATGCCCGGCACGACGCCGACCGTGCTGAGGGTGATTTTTTTCGTGCCGAGGGCGAGGCCGGCGTCGTCGCGGAGGATGTCGATGGCCTGCATGACGGCCTCGTAGTTGTGCAACGGCTCGCCCATGCCCATCAGCACCAGGTTGCGCAGCCGATCCCCCGCGGCCCCATCCAGCGATCGCAGCTCATCCTGCACATGCAGGGCTTGGACAACGATCTCGCCGGGCGTCAGGTGGCGGACAAACCCCATCTGTCCCGTGGCGCAGAACACGCAGCCCATGGCGCAACCCGCCTGGCTGCTGATGCAGGCGGTCACACGGCCGGTGAAACGCATGAGCACCGTCTCGATCCGGCGGCCATCGGCGAGTGAGAGGAGATATTTGCGCGTGAAGCCATCGGAACTGTGCGTCTCTACCGCGACCGGCAGGCGCGCGAAGACCAGCTCCTTTTCCAGCCGGGCGCGGTAGCGCGCGGGCAGCTCGGGCATTTTCGCGGCGGCGGTTACCCCCTCGCCATAGGCATAGCGCCACAAGCGCCCCGCGTGCACCGGGCTGAAATCCCAGCGGACGGCCAGCTGGCGCAGTTCCTCGCGGGTGAGGTCGTAGAAATTGGCGGGCGGAGCGGACACGGTGGATGGGTCGGTCGGGGTTTATCCCCGACCCGGCGCCGGGCGTAAAGCCCGACCTACAGATTGCCAGCAAGGAATTTCGTGTTAAGAATCCCCGCCATGGCAAACAAAGCGGTTTTGGCCGGGGGCAGCGGTTTTTTGGGCCGGGCGCTGGCCCAGAGGCTGGCGGCGGACGGTTGGGAAGTGGTCATCCTGACCCGGGACCCGGACAATTTTCCGCCCAGGGAGGGTGCGGTCCGTGCAGTCGGCTGGAACGGCGAAACCGCCGGGGGGTGGCGCAAGGAGCTGGAAGGCGCGGCGGCCCTGGTGAATTTCACCGGCCGGAGCATCAACTGCGTTCATTCCCTGGAGAATTCCCACGAGATTCTGGAGTCGCGGATCAACTCGATCCGGGCCCTCGGCGCGGCCGTGGCCAAGGTCCGGCAGCGGCCGGCGGTCTGGGTGCAATGCAGCGCTGCCGGTTATTACGGCAATGCCGGGGACGACGTGCGCGAGGAGAACTCGATGCCCGGCCGCGGGTTTCTCGCTGAGGTGTGCCGCCAGTGGGAGACTGAGTTCAACCAGCTGGAACTGCCGGGAACGCGCCGGGTGATCCTGCGGCTCGGCGTGGTGCTCGACCGACAGGCGGGGGTGCTGCCCCCGCTCCTGGGCTTGGTCCGGGAGTATCTCGGCGGGGCGGCGGGGAACGGCCGGCAATATTTCAGCTGGATCCATCGGGAGGATATGGTCCGCATATTCCTGGCGGCGCTGACCCAGCCGGGATTCTCGGGGGTCTACAATGCCTGTGCGCCGGAGCCGGTGACGAATGACGAATTGATGCGCCGTTTACGCACGGCCATGGGCCGTCCGTGGTGTCCGCGGGCGCCCGAGTTTGTCGTCCGCTGGGCGGCACGCCACTGGCTCAAAACCGAGAGCAGCCTGATTCTGCAGGGGCAACGCGTCGTGCCGGCCCGGCTGCTGGCGGCGGGCTTTGCTTTCAAATACGGCCAACTCTCGGCGGCCCTCGCAGATCTGGTGGGTGGCGCTCAAGCCCGGCCCGGCCCTCCGCACCGCGCAAGCGGTGTGGGATGAACCTGGGCGAAACGGACGTCAGACGGAGTATTTGCTTTTTACCGGTCCGCAGGGAGACATGCCTTCGTAGTTGTGCACCGACCCGGCGGTGTCAGCCCACAAGGGCAGGTTGTTGTCCCTAGCCTGACGAGTCTGGAGGATGTCCTGGTGGACGTCGTTCTCGCGGGCGTGCATCATCAGGCGGTTGAGCGCCGTGTAGAGCACGTCCTCGGGACTTACCTGCAGGGTTTCAGCCAGGCGGACAATCGGGGCAGATTCGGCCTCATCGAGATGGAGTTTGATATTCATGGGGGTAAGCTCCTTTTTGGGATGACCCCAGTATATCCCCAATCCGACACCCGGACTGCGCAGATGTTGTCCAATACCGGGCGGGGTCGGACCGGCTGCGACGGGCGGGGTATTAGATCAACTGCAAGCGTGGTTTCCGCCCGCTGGCGGTGATAAGCGATCCTCACGGGGTCCCGCGGCCATCGGGGCCGGAGGCGCGTTGCCTTTTGACGGACAGGGGGTCACGCTGCCGGCATGACTGAATGGGGGGGGAAATTTTTATTGGCTTTCATCCCGTTGTTCGTGGCCATCGACCCGATCGGGCTGGCGGCAGTTTTTCTCGGCCTCGGGCAGAACGTGGCGGCGGCGCAGCGGCAGAAAATCGCCAACCAAGCCGTGTGGACGGGCGGGCTCGTCGCGTTGGGTTTCCTTTTCCTCGGGCAAAGCGTGTTCAAGGCCCTGGGCATCTCCGTCAGCGACTTCCAGATCGCGGGCGGACTCATCCTCTTCATCCTCGCGGCCAAGGACCTCGTCCAGTCGGCGGCGGAGCCGGACAAACTGCCGGAGGACTTCGGCGTCGTGCCCCTCGGCATGCCACTCATCGCCGGGCCGGCGTCCATCACCACCCTGCTGGTTCTGGCGCAGAACCAGGTAATTGGGTTGGTGGTCGTGTTGGTGGCGTTGGCCGCGAACCTGACCC
>JAYVZM010000355.1:0-3586 GCA_043783345.1 Verrucomicrobiota bacterium | reverse complement strand
TTCCCGCCTGTTGGAAAACATGCGCAGCGCCACCGGCTATATCTTCAACCTGGGCCACGGCATCATGCCGCAGGCGAAGCTCGAGTGCATGGAGGCCCTCGTCGACACCGTGACCCATTGGAAATGACGCGGCCGAATCCCACCTCTCCTTTCCCAATGGGCGCTGCGACCCGGATGACACCCCCCGCCCTGCGGGCACCCCTCTTCCGCCGTCGCCAAGGCTATGGCGGACAGGCAAGAGAGGACTCAGGGCATGATAAATTCCCCTCTTTGAGAGGGGTGGCGAGTAGCGCCGGGGTGTGTGGCTGGAGCTTAACTCAGTGGCGCATAAACACGCAAAATATGCGCAGCCGTCCCGCTTCTGCCGACTTATCATGGCGCCTGTGACGAAAACTCCCGCCATCGCTGTCGTCGGAGCAGGCATCACCGGCCTCACCGCCGCCTACCGGCTGCACGAGCGGGGTTTTGCCGTCAAGGTGTTCGAGCGGGCGCCCCAGACCGGCGGGGCCATCAAGACCATCCGGGAGAACGGCTATCTCATCGAGGGCGGGCCCAATTCCCTGCAACTCGGCGCCAACGAGGTCCGGCGGTTGATCAAGGATGTCGGCCTCGAGCCGGAGATGCTGACCGCGAATCCCCTGGCGAAAAAACGCTTCATCGTGCGCGGCGGCAAATTCCTGCCGGTGCCCCTGTCGCCCGGCTCGTTTTTCAGCACGCCGCTTTTTTCCTTCCGCACCAAATGCGCCATCTTCGCGGAATTGCTGACCCGCGCGCGCGTCCGCACCACCGACCTCAGCCTGGCGGAGCTCGTGCGTTCGCATTTCACGCAGGAGCTGGTCGACTACGCCCTCAACCCGCTCATCGCGGGCATCTACGCCGGCGACCCGGAAAAACTCTCCGTGCGCCACGCCTTCCCCGCGCTGTGGGACGCCGAGCGTTCGCACGGCTCGCTCCTGCGCGGCATGATGGCCGCCTCGAAGGCGAAGAAAGCCCGGGGCGAGCCCGGCGGGGCCCCGATCGTCTCGTTCAAGGGCGGGCTCCAGGCCCTCCCCACCGCGCTCGCCGCCAAATTGCCCGCCGGCTCGGTGCTGCTCGACGCCGCCCTCGAAACCGTCATCCCCGGCCGGCCGCACCGGCTCATCTGGAGGCAGGCCGGCCAGACCTGCACGGGCGAATTCGACCTCGTCCTGCTCGCCCTGCCCGCGACCGCCCTGGCGCAGCTTTCCTTCGGTTCGCTGGCCGAGCGCCCCCTTGCGATCCTCGACGGCATCCCGCAGCCGCCCGTCTCCTCGCTTTTCCTCGGCTACCGGCGCGAACAGGTCGGGCATCCGCTCGATGGCTTCGGCGGGCTCGTGCCCGCCATCGAGCACCGCTCCGTGCTCGGCATCCTGTTTTCCTCGACGCTTTTTCCCGACCGGGCCCCCGCGGGGCACGTCGGCCTGACCGTGTTTGCCGGCGGCCTGCGCCAGCCGGAAACCGCGCGGCTGACGACGAACGAATTGCTGGCGCGGATCGGCCTCGACTTGCACGAACTCGTGGGCGTGAACACCCCGCCGGCCTTCGTCAAACACACCTACTGGCCGCGCGCCATTCCCCAATACGTCCTCGGCTACGAACGCTACCTCGAGGCGATCAACCAGCTGGAGCTGTCGACGTCCGGCCTGTTCGTCGGCGGCAACGTCCGCGACGGGATTTCCCTGCAGGATTGCATCAAGGCGGGCGAAAAACTCGCCCGGAAAGCCGCGGAAGCCGCCGGCACGCTGTAGGAGCGGCTTTACGCCGCGATTCGAGGGTGGAACGACGTTCAATCGCGGCATAAAGCCGCTCCTACAGCCAGACGCTCGCGACTCCCGGCGTTCCGGTTTTTCAATCGAAAATCGCCAATCGAAAATCGAAAATCCAAGGCCCGTCTCGCCACTTGACTACCCCCCTCGGTTGGGTAGCCTCCCGCGCCTTTATTCCGATGGCGCAAGACCTGAAAGACACTCTCCTGCTTCCCAAGACCGATTTTCCCATGCGGGCAAGTCTGGTGCAGCGCGAGCCGGCCCGGGTCGCCCATTGGGAAAAGACCGGCCTTTACGGCAAAGTCCAAGCGACGCGTGCCAACAGCCCTAAAGGCGCCTTCGTGCTGCACGACGGCCCGCCGTTCACCAACGGCGACGTCCACATCGGCACCGCCCTGAACAAGACGCTCAAGGACATCATCAATCGCTACAAGTCCATGCGCGGCTACCGCACGCCCTACGTGCCCGGCTGGGACTGCCACGGCCTGCCCATCGAGCAAAAGGTCACCCAAGAGATCCGGGAGAAGAAGCTCACCCTCACCACCGCCGAGCTCCGCGCGAAGTGCGACGAGTTTTCCGAGGGCTGGATCAAAAAGCAGACGGAGCAGTTCAAGCGCCTCGGCGTGCTCGCCGACTGGGCGAACGAATACAAGACGAAGGCCCCCGCGTTCGAGGCCGACATCGTCCGCACCTTCGCCGCCTTTGTGGAGAAGGGCCTCGTCTACCGGAGCAAGAAGCCAGTCTATTGGTCCATCCCCTTTGAAACCGCGCTCGCCGAGGCCGAGATCGAATACAAGGACCACACCTCGATCGCCATCTGGGTGAAGTTCCCCGTGCCGGCCGTCGAGGCCGCGAAGTTCGGCCTGCCCGCCGACAAGCCAATCTTCATTGTCATCTGGACGACCACCCCGTGGACGATCCCCGCCAATCTCGCCATCGCGCTGCACCCGGCCGTGGAATACACTTTGGCCGACATCGGAGCGGAACGCATCCTGGTCGCATCAGCCCTGCTCGGCCCGGTCGCCTTGGCGGCCAAGCTTGAACCGCAGCCCGCCGCGGTGCTCACCGTGCCCGGCGCCAAACTCGAACACCTGCAAGCCCGCCACCCCTTCATCGACCGCGCCGCGCCCGTCGTGCTGGCCGATTACGTCACGACCGACAGCGGCACCGGCGCCGTGCACACGGCGCCCGGCCATGGCGCCGAGGATTACCAGACCGGCGTGAAATACGGCTTGGAAATCTACTGCCCGGTCGGCGACGACGGCAAATATCTCGATGACGGGCGGATTCCGGCCGACCTCGTCGGACTGACCACGCTCGAGACCGTCGAGGATCTCGCCGCCAAACGCCCCGCGCCCGCCAACCTCGGCGTCCTGAAAAAACTCGCCGCGGCCGGCGCCCTGCTGGCCAAGGCCAAGTATCCGCACAGCTATCCGCACTGCTGGCGCTCCAAGACCCCGATCATTTTCCGCGCCGTCGACCAGTGGTTCGTCTCCTTGGACAAGGCCGACGTCCGCCATACAGCGCTGGCCGAGATCGCCAAGATCGCCGCCATCCAGGGCTGGATCCCCGCTTGGGGCGAGGCCCGCATCCGCAGCGCCGTCGAATCGCGCCCGGACTGGTGCATCAGCCGCCAGCGCTCGTGGGGCGTGCCGATCCCGGCATTCTACAACGCCAACAAAAAGGCCTTCCTCGACGCCGGCGTCGCCCGCGCCGTGGCCGACAAGATCGCCACCCACGGCACCAACTTCTGGTATGACAACACCGCCGCGCAGATCCTCGATGGCGTGAAACTGCCCGCC
>JAYVZM010000354.1:0-9135 GCA_043783345.1 Verrucomicrobiota bacterium | reverse complement strand
TGGTGTTGGTGTCGGGGGCGACAGTGAGCTCGACCTTGACGGTGGAGCCGGCGGCGGCGAGGCGCACGGAATCGGCGAGGATGTCGACGGGCTTGACGACCTGGCGGACGGCCGTGCCGCCCTTGGAGAAGGTGAGGAGCTGCTTGCTGAGCCCCTTGGCGGCGAGGCAGGCGCGCTCGCTGTTTTCGAGGCCGGACGAGTCGCGCGCATCCTTGGCCAGGGAGACGCCGCCGAGGATCGTGGTGAGGAGGTTGTTGAAATCGTGGGCGATGCCGCCGGCGAGCTGGCCGAGCGACTCGAAGCGGTTGGAGCGCACGAGTTCCTCGGGCGTGAGGGTCATCTCGTCGGGGTTGCGGAAGGCCACCACGGCGCCGACGGGTTTGCCGGCCGGGTCGATCACCGCGCGCGCGCTGAAGGCGACCGGCACGGGCTTGGGCCCGCCGGTGTCGAGGGCGCACTCGGTGTTGAGCGACGTGGAATCACCGGAGGTGAGCGCCTTGTCGACGGGGCTTTCGCCCGGCTGCCCGCTGAGCCGGTGCACGAGGCGGAAAATCTCGGAGGCGTGCTGGTTGATGCTCTGCTCATTCGTGCGGCCGAGCAACTGCTCGGCCTTGGCGTTGAGGAAGACGATATGGCCGTTGGCGTCGGCGAGCAGCACGGCTTCGTGGATCTCGGCGAGGAGGACGGCCAGATGTTCGGCCGGGAGTCCGGCATCCTTCCCCGTCGCCGCGGGGGCGACCAGTCCCTCCGGCAGGGGCACGGCGAAGCCGAGCACGCGCTGCAGTTCCTTGCGGCGGGAAATCTGGCGGACGATCCCGGCGTAAACCACCAGCTCGCGGCCTTCCCGGTGGCGCAGCCGGAGCGTGTCGAAGTAGGCGACCTGACTCGGGTGTTGGGCCAGAAAATACGCCTGCACGCCGCCGGTGGTCTCGTCCATGGGCAGGGTGCGCAGAAAGGATTCGAGCGTGTCGGGCAGGTCGCTTTCGGTATAGCCCAGCAGCGACTTGAAGCCGGGGGAGAGCCAGCAGAGGCCGGTGGCGAAATCGAGGTCGAACACCCCGACGCGGTTGCGATCGGCGAGCTGCTGCAGCCGTTCCTCCGCGCGCAGGCTGGCTTCCTCGAACTCCTTGCGGTCGCCGATGTCGAGGTGCGCGCCGGTGACGCGTTGCAGTGCGCCGTTGGGGCCGAAGAGCTGGACCCCCACGCTTTGCACCCAGACGTAGTGGCCCTGCGCGTGCCTCATGCGGAACTCGAGTGAAAACGGCCGGCTGCCGGTGGCCCCGCCGCGTCCCTGCCGGTCGGGCGCGGCCGCCGAGTCGTCGGGATGGATGAGGGCCAGCCAGCTTTCGTAGGTGTTGGGCAGCGCCGCGTCGGCGTAGCCGAGCATGCGCTTCCATGCCGGCGAGTAATAGACCTCGTTTTTCAAAAAATTGAGGTCGAAGAAACCCAGCGGGCTGCGATCGGTGAGCTGGGCGAGGAAATTGTCGGCGGCCACCGGAAACGGCGAGGCCGTCTCCACCCGGGGCGAGGCGGCCGCGGCGGCGCCGGGCAGGGTGATGAAGGCTAGGTAGCGGACGGGGTCGTCACCGGCTTTTTCGAGGCGCACCAGCGCGTCGAGCGCGGCGGCCTGCTTGGGCTGAAGCTTCAGGGTGATCGATTGGTCCTGGGTGGCGGCGAGCAGGACTTCCCATTGGGATTGGATCCAGCCGGCTTCCCGGGACACGACATCGAAGCTGAAGAGGTTGGGGAAAAAATCATTGATCAGTTCGGTGGCGGAAGCCTGCCAGAGGGAACGCGCGGCCGCACTGGCGGCGTGGACCCGGCCATCCGTGTCCAGCACGAGCACCGCACTGGCCGGCGAACTCAGATTTTTCCCCGTCGATTGATGTGTGGAAGGTGGATTCACTTCCGATGGCGGTGTATTTGCAGCAAGGCGTCGCTTTCGGCGAGCAAGATTTGTGAGGACGGTCGGGGGCTCTGGGCTTTAAGTGGCTTTACCGGGACTCGGGGAGGAGCACCCCGGCCCGCGCCGGGGGGCAGGCGGGGGACTCCGTTTGCTGCCAGCGGCGGATGCGTTCCGTCAAAAAATCGATCCAGGCCGGCTGATCGTTGAGGCAGGGGATGTGGGTGAACGATTCGCCGCCCGCCGCCTTGAAATCCTCCGCGCCCTGCATCCGGATTTCCTCCAGGGTTTCGAGACAGTCGGTGACGAAGGCCGGGGTGATGACGAGCAGCCGTTTTTTCCCTTCCTTGGGCAGGCTTTGGAACTGGTGATCGGTGTAAGGCGAGATCCAGGGTTCGCCGACGAGGCGCGACTGAAAGGAAATGGACCATTTGGCCGCGTCCAGTCCGGCGCGCCGGACGAATTCGTGCGTGGTGCGGGTCACCTGGGCCTTGTAGCAGGTGCTGTGGACGGGGCTGCAAACAGTGCAGCAGTCCGGCACGACCTGACAGTGGGCGTGGGAGCTGTCGGCCTTGGTCAGGTGCCGCACGGGTATGCCGTGGTAGCTGAAGAGCAGGTGATCATGGGGCTGGGCGAGGTAGGGGCGGGCGCTTTCGACCAGGGCGGCGATGTAGTCCTCGTCGGCGTAGTAAGGTTGGACGCTCTCGAGGTGGATGGCCGGCGCGATCTTCGCGGCCTCGCGGTAAACCTTCGCCACGACGGTTTCCCAGCTGGACATCGCATAGTGCGGATATTGGGGGAAGAGCAGGAGCCGGGTCACGCCGCGGGTGGCCAGCCGGGTCAGCGCCTCCGGAATGGACGGGCTGCCATAGTTCATCGCCAGCTCGACGTTCAACTCGACCCGCTGTTGCAGCTTGGCCTGGGTGTGCTTGCTGGTGACGACGAGGGGCGAACCTTCGGGGGTCCAGACTTGCTCGTAGGCATGGGCCGATTTGGGAGCGCGGCGGGGGATGATGATCCGGTGGACCAGCAGGGAGCGCAGGAGCCCGTTCGCGGGCCGGTCGATCACGCGCTCGTCCCCGAGAAATTCATGCAGATAGCGGGCCACGTCGGGGACCGAGGTTGAGTCGGGTGAGCCAAGATTGAGGAGCAGGACGGCGCGATGGGACATGCGGGTGCAATTCATCGGGGTGGTCCGGGGTTTTGTCAAACGGGGCCCGCGACCGGCTGATCCGGTATTTTCTCGCGAGCCGGGATTTCTCCGCTTATTTCAAGTCTGGAAGAACCGATAACCGGGGATATCCCATGGTTAGGCGTGCTTTATTTAACGGGTCGACAGCACGTCATGCTAATGACTCTCCCAACTTCGCTCTCTTGTCGTCACGGGCAGGCCGCATGGCTTGCCTTGTTTGCGTTGTTTCCGGCGGGGCCGGCGGGGGCCGCTGACGGCCGGCAATGGTCGCTGGCCGACACCGGCATTGTCCTTCTGGGTATGGCCGGGCTGGCCGGCTTGGCGGCATGTGCCTGGAGCCGGTGGCGCCAGCGATCGGGAGGGCGGGAGACCACCCGGGTGAGCCAGCAGGCGTCTTCGCTGATCGAACATGCGGATTGTCTGCTGTGGGAGGCCGAGGTGGCGTTGGGCGCGGGCGATTGGAAGTGGAGTTTCACGCTGCATTCCTCGGCGCTGTCGCAACGGCTGTTTGGCGGCCAGGCTCCTCCGCCGGGGTTCGGGTTGTGGCGCAAATTTAACAGTCCCGAACAAGCGGAGATGGACCGGCGTTCGCGCGAAGCGATGCTCGCGCAACGGCCGGGCTATGAACAACAGTTTCGAATAACCGACAATGAGCGTGTCCTATGGCTGAACGAAAGCGTGTCGATCACCCCCACCGGTCCGGATCGTTACCGGCTGGTCGGACTGGTGACAGATATCACCGCCCAGCGGCTGGCCGAGCAGGCCGCCAAGGCCCGCGAGGAGCAGGTGCAGCAGTTGATGGCCCGCGCCAACTGCATGCTCTGGCAGGCCAAGGTCGAATGCGACGACCAGGGGGTGTTCCACTGGGAATGGTTCGTCCCCCAATCCGAACTCTACCGCCGGATGGCGGGGGAGGATTCCGCCCCCAAAGCCATCATGCCCTGGGGACAGCTGAACGTGCCGGAATACGAGGAGATTGAAAGGCGCAGCCGCCAGGCGATGCGCCAGGGCCTGCCCGACTACGAGCAGGAGTTCCGCGTCATCAAGGACGGGAAAACCATGTGGATGCATGAGCAGGTTTCGATCACGCACCTGAGCCCCCGCAGCTGGAAACTGGAAGGGGTCGTCATCGACACCACCGCGCAGCGGCAGGCGGAGGAAGCCCGGCGCACCAGCGATGCCCAGCTGGGCAAGCTGCTCGAAGTGGCGGACTGCATGGTATGGGAAGCCGTCGTGACCCGGACGCCCGACGACACCCTGCAGTGGTCGCAATTCATGCCGCGTTCGGCGCTTTATCAGCGGATATTTGGCGACACCAAGAAGGTGGAGCTGAACTGGCACATCCTGAATGTCCCCGAACTGGAAGAAATGACGGCCCGTTCACTGGAGGCGGTGAAAAACCGCTCGCCCGGTTACATGCAGGAATTTCGCGTGATCCTGCCCAGCGAGGTCATCTGGCTGCGCGAAATCGTCACCCTCGGGCAGTTGGCCGCGGACCAGTTCCGCATGGTGGGGGTCATCACCGACATCAGCGCGCTGCGGGCGGCGGAGGAGGCGCGACGGAAAAGCGCGGAGCATTTGCGCGAGCTGCTCTTCCGGGCGGACTGCCTGCTGTGGGAGGCGACGGTCGAAATGCTGCCGGCCGGCTGGAACTGGAAGCTCGAGATCCAGCCTTCCGGACTGGGCGAGAAACTGTCTGGCCGGCCCGAGCCGGAGGCCTTGGAGCGCCTGTGGGAACGGTTCAATATCCCGGAGTGGTCGGAGATGAACGACCGTTGCCGCACCGCGCTCACGGAAGGCTGGCTAGGTTACGAACAGATTTTCCACATTATCAGGGAAGACGGGAGCCTCCTCTGGATTCAGGAGACCGTCACCATCAAGCAACTCAGCTCGTGGCGCTATTCCCTCGTCGGGGTGGCGACCGATATCACCCGCCAGCGCGGAACGGAGGCAGCCCTGGCGAGGGAGAAGGAGCGCCTCGCGGTCACGTTGCGCGCGATGGCCGAGGGCGTCATCACCACGGATGTCGACGGCCGGGTGCAATACATGAACCCCGCGGCGGCGGCGCTCACCCGCTGGAACGAGGCGGCCATCGGCCTGCCGGTGGAGGAGATTTGCATTTTGAAAAACGACCGCACGGACGAGGCGGTGGCGGTGCCCGTGGCCCACGTGGCCCGGGGCAATCTGGTGGCGCAACTGCCGGCGCAGACCCGGCTGGTCACGCGGGACGGGGAGCGCCGGCTCGTGGAGGGCTGCTGCGCCCCGATCCATTCCCCGGACAGCCGGGTGAACGGCATGGTGCTGGTTTTCCGCGACGTCACCGAGCACGAACGGCTGGAGCAGGAACTCGTCCGGGCCACGCGGCTGGAATCCGTGGGGATTCTGGCGGGGGGCATCGCCCATGATTTCAACAACATCCTGACCGGATTGATGGGCAACCTGACCCTGGCCCAGTTTGCCAACCGCGCTAACCCCGAGCTGGGCGAGCGGCTGCGCGACGCGGAGAAGGCGACGTTGCGGGCCCGCGATCTCACCCAGCAACTGCTCACTTTTGCCAAGGGCGGCGATCCCGTGCGGGTCGAAGTGCATTTGGAAACGGTCCTGCAGGACACCACCGCTTTCGCCCTGCACGGCTCAAACGTGAAGGCCATCTACGACATCGCCCCCGACCTCTGGGCCGCCGACGCCGACAAGGGACAGATCGGGCGCGTGATCCAAAACCTGGTGATCAATGCCGTGCAGGCGATGCCGGCCGGCGGGATGTTGCGGCTGACCGCGCGCAATGAACAGCTGGCCGGACCCATCCACCCGGGGTTGGAACCCGGCGACTACGTGCACCTGGCCATCGCTGACACCGGTGAAGGCATCAGACCGGAGCATCTGTCCCGGATCTTCGATCCCTACTTTACGACGAAACAGACCGGGACCGGTCTGGGCCTGGCGGCCGTCTACTCGATCATCAAAAAGCACAAGGGTTACATCGAGGTGGAATCGCAGCTGGGCCGGGGCACGTTGTTTCGCATCTGGCTCCCGGCCTTGCAGCAGTCCCGGATTCAACCCCAGGCGCCTGCGGCCGTGATGCCGGCCCGCTTTGAGGGACGGGTGCTCTTCATGGACGACGAGGAAATCATCCGGAAGATGGCGGAACAGATGCTGCGGCAATTGGGCTTTGAGGTGGAATGCGCCGCCGAGGGCCGGGAGGCGGTGGAAAAATACCAGACCGCCCACGCCCGGGGCGAACCATTCACGCTGGTCATCATGGATCTCACCGTGCCCGGTGGATTCGGAGGACAGGAGGCGATCAAACAATTGCGCGCGATCGACCCGCGCGTGCGGGCGATCGTCTCCAGCGGCTACTCGAGCGATCCGGTGCTCGCGAATTACCGCGCGCACGGCTTTTGCGGGGTGATGGCCAAGCCCTACCAGTTCGAGGAAGCTTTGCGCGCGATCCGCGAGGCGCTGGCCGGCTAGCCCGTTGCGACCGTCCGCCGGGAAATCAATTCGCCAGGGCGCGGATGCCGGCAATCAGGCGGTGGACGTTTTCCGGGGCGATCCGGTCGGTCACGATGGTGCGCGGGGTGGTGCGCGCGAGATCGAGCCGCGTGCCATCCTCGCTGCCGGGCCGCACAAAATCCTCGATGAAATCCATGCCGCCCTTGGGCTTGATCCAGCGATAATACATGTCCGCGGTCTCCGATTCGATGACGATGTCCAGCTTCAGCAGGATATGGCAGTAGAGGGTCAGGTCCCGATACGAGGCAAACCACGTCGGGGGGCAGACGAGTTGATCGCGGATGATGAGGGTCATGGCAGAATCTTTTCTGCAATTTTGATGCCGTCGTGGGGCGGGAGTGAGATTTTATCTGGATTTGAGTCCGCGCAGCGCGTTCACTGTTCCCGCCATATCGGCACATTTTCCCATGAATTCAACACGACCGCCCGTGCTCCTGGTAATTCGCGATGGTTGGGGCAAGAATCCCGACTCTGCCCAGGACAAGTTCAACGCCGTCCATCTGGCCGCCAAGCCCTGTGATGACCTGTTGCATGCGAAGTATCCGCACACCCTCGTCGCCGCCAGCGGGCTCGACGTCGGCCTGCCCGAGGGGGTGATGGGCAACAGCGAGGTCGGCCATGAAAACATCGGCGCGGGCCGGATCGTGGACCAGGAACTGGTGCGCCTGAACAAGCTCTTTTCCGAAAAACGCCTCGCGGCCAATCCCGTCTGGCGCGCCCTCGTCGCCCGCGTGAAGGAAAGGAAGTCGCGCCTGCACCTGATGGGCATCGTGTCCGACGCCGGCGTGCACGGCATGCTGGAACACCTCTACGGCATCCTGCGGCAGGCCCGGGAGGACGGCCTGACGGAGGTGTTCATCCACGCTTTCACCGACGGACGCGACACGCCGCCGCGGAGCGGCCTCGGTTACGTCAAGCAGGTCGAGGCGGAGTGCCGCAAGATCGGCGTCGGCAAAATCGCCTCCGTTTGCGGCCGGTTCTGGGCGATGGATCGCGACAACCGCTGGGAACGCGTGCAGCAGGCCTACGACATGCTCACCGGCCGCAAGGCCATGGCCACGGCCCCGAGCGCGGAGGCCGGGGTGGCGCACTATTACGTCCATCCGCTCAGCCCGACGCAGAACGGCGACGAGTTCGTCCCGGCGACGTGGGTAGTCGGCGCCGACGGCAAACCGGTGGCGACGATCGGCAACGGCGACGCCGTGCTCTTCTACAATTACCGCGGCGACCGCCCGCGCGAGATCACCAAGGCGTTCGTCATCGACGGCTTCAAGGGCTTCGACCGCGGCCCGAAGCTCGACCTCTACTACGCCACGATGACCGAGTATGAGGCCGGCCTGCCGGTGAACGTGGTTTCCGGCAAGCCGGAGAAATTGAAGAACATCCTCGGCGAGGTCGTGAGCCAGGCCGGCATCGCCCAGTTCCGCTGCGCCGAGACGGAGAAGAACCCGCACGTGACATTTTTCTTCAACAACTACCGCGCGGAATCCTTTCCCGGCGAGGACCGCGCCTGTCCGCCGAGCCCCAAGGTGCCGACCTACGACATGCAGCCCGAAATGTCGGCTGCCGAGGTGACCGCCGCCGCCAAGGCCGCGATTCTCTCCGGCAAATACGGCCTGCTCGTCGTCAATTACGCCAACCCCGACATGGTCGGCCACACCGGCTCGCTGCCCGCCGCCATCAAGGCCGTCGAGGCCACCGACCGCGGAGTGGGGGAGCTGCTCGTCGCGCTGGAATCAAAGCACGGCAAGGCGGTCATTCTCGCCGACCATGGGAATGCCGAACAGATGTGGGATCCGATCAACAACGGCCCGCACACGTCGCACACGCTGAATCTGGTCGAGGTTTTCGCCGTCGGCGAGGGCCTGGCGGCGGGCAAAACGGCGATGCGCCGCGGTGGCCGGCTGGCGGACATCGCCCCGACCGTCCTCCAGCTGATGGGCCTGCCCAAGCCCATGGAAATGACCGGCGAGAGCCTGATTGCCCAGTAGCGTCCCGAAGGACGTATCGACGGGACATTCCGGTTCGACAGTCCCGCTGCGGTTGGCCACGACCTGATCGGCGCCGCAGGGAATTTCCATCACCAGATGTCAGTGGCGGATGCCGGCCGGCCTCGTCCTGTCGACTGCCAGCCGATACCTATAAATAGGTGCATTCAAAATTCGTGATTCATTGCCCGTTGCCCTATTTCCTCAGTCCGTTGTCAGGGCACATCCCGGAGGCCAGGGAAGACCCTTCTTCGAATAACAATCCTCCGGCACATCGTTCCGAGCCATAGGTTCGTGTGCAGGCGGATTCCCATCCACCCCAACTGCGTCCTGCTAGCGCATGGGACGCAGCCGCCTGAAATCCACGTTCATGAAAACAAAATTGCTGGCTGTGCTGTGTTCGGCTGCGACCGCTTTCGGTCTGCTTGCCTGGTTGATCGGTTGTTCCAATGTCGAGCGTCCCCGGCCGAAAACGACCGCCGCGAGCGGAGGTGCCGTGCACGGCAGTGTGGTTTATCACCTGCCTGCCGTAAAAGGTG
>JAYVZM010000353.1:0-9158 GCA_043783345.1 Verrucomicrobiota bacterium | reverse complement strand
GGAGAACAATACCGTGCAGGTCGGGTGCGCCTCAGAGCTGAGCCGCCTCACGCTTCCTGAAATCGCGACGGGGGGAACATTCCGGGAGCGCCTCGGCGATCTTGGGCAGCACCGCCTCACGCTTCCTGAAATCGCGACGGGGGGAACGTTGATAATCAACGGCGTGCAAGGCGGCACGAGCTACCCGCCTCACGCTTCCTGAAATCGCGACGGGGGGAACGGCCCCTGTGAACAACTGACATTTCCCCTCGGGCGTCTTTGTGAGTATCGAGTGTGCCGGCTTTGGCGCCGGCACCGCCCTATGCGGAATATTCCAACAAGCCATTTCTCCTCTGAAATTAGGTTTGCGAGCGCTCCCGATGGAGCACCCTGACGCTCCCCGTGCTCGCGATTTCAAATAGCGTGCTTTTCCAATGGCGGAGGAAAAGTGGTCGGTGGCCTTGGCCGGGCAGGACTCAAGCCGCCGCCCGGCCTTCCGTCAATCCCTCAAACGATGGTCACCCGCGATCGGACCGAATAAGGCAAACCCATCGCCTCGATAATGAGGGTGGCGTCCGCCGCCTCGGGTCCGAGCGAGACGAAAAGCACCTGATCGTGGTCGGTGTTGATGATCTCTGCGAGCACGCTCTTGGCCTGGGTGAGCCGGAGGTCATCCAGCGGACACTCAAACACGGAATATTGCAGGCGCGTGCCGTAACTCTCCAGCGTCCTGGCCACGCGGCGCAGGCGCTTCGCGTTGGCGATGTCGTAGGAGACGAGGTAGCGGCGGCGGGTCGAGGCCATGGTTTTTGTCAGCGATCAGGCGCGGGAAAGAGACAAAATGTTTATGCCATCCTCTGTTTTCGTCCGTGTTTCAGCGCGTGGTGAAGCCGTGGTAGAGGGGCGCATCGCCGCGCACGACGCGCCAGAGCTGCCGGGCCTGGACCTCCAGCATGCGCCGGTAGCTCATTTTGTAGCCGAACTGCGGGTGGCTGACCTCCGTGTCCATCCGCCGGAACCACGCCTCCCAAAAGCGCCGCCGTCCCTGCTCGTTGAGGAAAGTGCCGGTGGCGGCGCCGATGAAATCCTCCGGATTGACCTCGCCGCGGTTCACGAGCGAGATGGCCACCGAGTCGGCGATGAGCGGGCGGAACTCCTCCATGAGATCGAGCGCCAGCGCCGGTCGTCCGTAACGCGGCTGATGCATGAATCCGAGGAACGGATCGAGCCCGACCGCGTGGCAGACCCCGGCCAGCTCCTTCGCCAGGATCGAGTAGCCCAGCGAGAGCATCGCGTTCACCGGATCGCGCGGCGGCCGGCGGTTGCGGCCCTGGAAATCGAAGCGCCACTCGGCCCCCTTGAGCATCGAGGCGAACTGCTCGAAGTAAAGGCTGGCCGCCGCGCCCTCGCAGCCGAGCAGTTCGCCGAGATCCCGCACGTCCTCGGTGGCGTCGCGTGCCTCGGCCAGCAGGCGGAGCACGCGGTCCGGCACGTCGCCATTGCGCATGAGCATGGTGCGCTGGTTATGAATCTTCGCCCGGATGCATTCGCGCGACTGCTTCAGCCGGAAGAACGGCTCGGCGAACATCCGGGCCTGTCCGAGCCGGGCATCCACGCCGCTCGCCGGCAGGCCGCGCAGCAGACCCAGAAAGCGGCCCGACGCCGCGAAATACGCCACGTCGATGCCGTGCTCCAGGCACGATTCCGCCGCCTGCGCCGTGACCTGCACTGCGCCGTAAAGATAGATGGCCCGCACCTGGTTCAGCGGGAGCTTGCGCACGACATCTTTCTTGATGCTGACGACAAATTCGCCGCCGCGCTGGCCGACCTGCGCGCCGGCCTTCTGCACGACGAGCAATTCGCCGTCGTCGCGTGGTGGACGGGGGGGCGGCAGCGGGTCGTGGTCGGCCGGAGGCTCGCCGATAAATTCCGCCGGCAGGTCGCCCGGCGGGAAACCCAGCCGGAGTTGCGTATCCTCGGCCACGGCCCGCTCGCGCGCTTGCGCCCACCAATGCGACTCGCGCGGCAGGCAGATGGGGTAGGCCGAGCAATAGTTGCAGCGTTGGTCCTCCACCAAGGGCGGCGGCATCCTGCCCGCGGCGGCCACGGCGCGGGCCTCGGCGAGCGCGGCCATGGTCTTGGCGAAAAGCTCGTCCGTGAGCGCGACCGGCACACGGCGCTTGTCCTCGGCGTAGTAGATGGCGGCGGTCTCGACCGGCGTTCCATGTTCGCGCAGCAGCAGGGTGTAGGCGGCCATCTGCACGGCATCGGGCTCCTTGGCCACGCGGGTGTCGTCATCGAGGCGGCGGGCCGAGCCCTTCTTGTAATCCACGACGCAGGCGCCATCCGGTCCGCCCTCGACTATGTCGACCACGCCGATGAGCCCGAGGGCGGCGCTTTCCAGCCGCAACGAGCGGAGCCGGGCGCCCTCGGGCAGGCCTTCGCGCAGGGCGGCGGCCTTGGCGTCGTCAAACCGCGAAGGCTGGTCGGCCTGCCGGTGGACGGCGGAGCCGGCGGCGGTGTCGGCGTTTTCCTCGAAGATGTTCTCGACCCACTGGAGGTAGAAGAGGCGCGGACAGTAGAGGTAGTTGTGCAGCCGGCGCACCGGCATCGGCGGCTGGGCCGCGAGTTCACCCGAAGTCTGGAGGCCGGATTCGGACATGGGAGGTGTGGATTTGAGATCTGAAATTTCAGATTTGTGATTTGCCGGCCCCGCCCGGGGGCCGGCGACCGGGATGCATGGGGTGATCGGGCGGCAGGTGCTGCGCGAGAATCTGCTGGAAACCGCCCGCGCCGGACTCGCGTCCTTTGCGTTTCTGGTAGTCGGCGCGGGTTTTGTCATTCAGGTGTCGCGGGCCGGCGATGTCTGAATTCTGGAGGGAATCCGCCCAGGCGCGGAGCTGGCGCGAGCAGGATTCAGCCAGTTTTAGCAGATCTGAGATTTCGGATTTGAAATTCGCGAGGTAGGGACGGCGGGATGCCAGGATCAGCATGGATCGCACTTCGCCCGCCGAGCCGCGCGCGATGTAGAGGAAGGCCAGCAGCTCGTTGGTCGTGCCGCGCTCGAAGCCCTCGGCGATGTTGTTCGAGACGGAGAGCGTGGCGCGTTCGAGCTGGTCGCGGAACGAGTGCCGCAGGCGCGGCGGGGCGCGGTCGATGAAGTCGTCCACCCGGTCGTAGAGGGTGGCGGCGGACTGCCAGACGGGGAGGTCCTCGAAACGCTGATAGGTGGGCATGGGGATTTTGGGTTGGTTTTTTGAAATCTGAAAGGTGAGATCTCAGATTTGAAAGGCTCCCCAGGCCGGCCCTTGCCCGGGACGTTGTGGCGCTAATCCATTTTGATGACCGAGAATCCATCGCGCGTGCCATCACCACACCAGAGATCGCGCGAACTGGTGCGTGTTCGTGGTTTCCCGTCATCGCTGGCAGAAATAGTCTCGGGGTCGCCAGGCCACCGAAAATGACGTTGGCGTAGTGAACCCTGACCGAAAAATATCTGTCCTTGGCACAACTTGCCCGCCTGTTTGCTTTCGATGGGCAGTTGCACGTTGAGATGCACCGGTGGCTCGCATTTCGCATCCGCAGCCCGCGGCTCCACCATGAGGCTGAAGCTCGGAAGGCATAGCGGATGAGATTTGAAGAGTTATGTATTCACCGCGTCCTGAAACAGCGCGTGGTGCTGCCAGAGGGCGTCCTGCCAGTTCGGGAGCGGCTCCCATTTGTTCTTCTTGCCCGGAATGGGAATTTGGACGGACGAGACACGGCCTTGGTAGATGCGGTTCATCGCGGGGCTTTGGGCGGGGGTTGGCGTGTGGCGACAGCAAATCATCCCGATTCTCTCACGCGGAGCCGGGGTCTCGCTGGCGGGCCCGCGGCCATCTCAGCACCCGGCAGGCCGGATGGTCAACCGTTCATCTTGAGCCCTGCCGGAAGGCGCGGATCGCGGCGGGGACCGCTTTGGACCGGCTTCCTCCTTCGCTCTTCGAGCTATGAAGTTCCCCCGGTCCTGACAATTTCCTGACAACTGCCTGACCGGCCGCTGACAACCCCGCTGATGGTTTCTGCTTAACTCCGGGGCGTAACTCCAGAAACCAACATGAAATCATCACTCAGCATCGTTCTCTTCGCGGTCGCGCTTTCGGGCGCGGCATCGCTTTTTTCCAAGTCGGCGGCTGAACAACCCGTGCGCTTGCGCGTCGATGTCGACCGCGGCGTGCTCCCGGCCGGCTCCACCGAACGGGCCGTCGTCAAGATCGGCCTCGATTGCATCCGGCTGCCGCGGCGCGAGTCGCGTCCGCCGGTCAACCTCGCCTTGGTTATCGACCGTTCCGGCTCGATGGGCGGCGACAAGATCGCCCGGGCCCGCGAGGCGGCGCTGGAACTGGTGCGCCGGCTCGCGCCGGACGACATCGTCTCGATCATCGCCTACGACACGCAGATCCAGACCCTCGTGCCGGCGCAGCGGGTGGACCACGCGCGCGGACTCGAGGCGGCCATTTGCGGCATCGAGGCGGGAGGCAACACCGCGCTCTACGGCGGGGTGACCGCCGGCGCCGCCGAGGTGCGCCAGCACATCGAGGACGGCCGCTACGTGAACCGCGTCATCCTCCTCTCCGACGGCCTGGCCAACGTCGGCCCGAGTTCGCCCGAGGAACTCGGCCGGCTCGGCTATTCGCTGATGAAGGAGGGCATCTCCGTCACCACCATCGGCCTCGGCCTCGGCTTCAACGAGGACCTCATGACCCGCCTCGCGCAGCGCAGCGACGGCAACACCTATTTCGTGGAAAACAGCAGCGACCTGCCGGGCATCTTCGCGAAGGAACTCGGCGACGTGCTCAACGTGATCGCGCGCCGCGTGGTCGTCGAGATCGACTTCCCGGAAGGGGTGCGCCCGGTCAATTTCGTTGGGCGCGAGGGCGTCATCCGCGGCCAGCGGGCCGAGCTGGCGCTCAACCAGCTCTATGGCGGCCAGGAGAAATTCGCCCTCATCGAGGTGGAGGTTTCGCCGTCAGAAGCGGGCGCCGAGCGGGAGATCGCGCGCGCCCGCGTCAGTTACGAGGATGCGCTCAGCAAGCGCTCCGCCACCCTCACCGCGCAGCGCAATATTTCGTTCAGCACCGACCGGAAGATCGTGGTCACCTCGGCCGACCACAAGGTGCAGGCCGACTATGCCGTCAACGTGCTGGCCGTGGCCAAGGACAAGGCGATTGCCCTGGTCGACAGCGGCAAAAAGCAGGAAGCGGCGGACCTGCTGCGGCAGCGCTCCGCGGAATTGAAGGAGATGGGCGCGGTCTATTCGAACTCCGCTGTGCAGGCCTCCGCGGCCGCTGCGGCGCCCGAGGCCGCCCGGCTCGAGCGCGACGGCCTCGACAACGCCCAACGCAAGTCCTACCGCACCGACAGCCAGCAGGTGAAGAACCAGCAATCCTCCGCGGCTTCCCGCCCGTGAAAAGCCCGCGCCGGTGTTTCGCTTCTTTTCAACCGGCGTATTTTTCCTAGCCTGTCCCCCGTGTCCCCTACGTCGCGCCGCATCCTGGCTTACTGGCTGCTGCTGCTCGTCCCCACGCTGGGGGTGGGTATTGGCGCGATCATGCTCCTGCGGCGCGAACAGGCGCGGCTGGCGGACCGCGCGGCCTACGCCGACGAGGCGCGCCGCGCGGCCGTGACGGCTCGCGCCCGGCTGATCGCGGAGAATGCCGAGCTGCTGGTCGGCGATGTGCAAACGGGATTGCTCGACCTCCTGAGCGCCGAACCCCCCGGCGGCGCCGACGCATGGCTCGATCAACTGGAGAAATCGAATCCGCTCGTGCGCACGGTGTTTCGGTGCGCGCCGGATGGCCGGGTGCTGCGACCCGCGCCCAACCAGACAAGCGAGGATGGTCGCGGCTTTCTCCGGCGGTTCAGCGCGCGGTTCCGCGAGTCGCCTCCTTGGCGCAATGGAGGCGCGGCGACCTCGCCGCGGGTTGCCTCGCCGCCGGGGTCGACGTCGCTCCAGGACCAGGCCGGAGCAAGCCTGGATGGGAAGCAAAAGAAGGAATTCTATGATTCGCTGTCCCGGCAGCAGGTCGCCTCCAATGTGGCAAAGGTCCAAAGCGCCCGGCGCGACGTGCAGGCGCTGACGAAAAGCAGTTACCAGGACGCCGCCCGCTCCGAATCAGGCTCGACGGCGGCGGCCAGCGCTCCGCCGGCGATGCTTGCGGCGGAGACGGACAATTACCGGCTGAGCGACTCCCGCCCGGGCAAGGATGCCGCGGAACGACGCGAACAACGCGGCTGGCTGCCGTTGAAGGTTGACGGCCGGCTGCACCTGCTGGGCTGGGTGCGACCCGCGGGCGCCGAAGAGGTGTGCGGCGTCGAGCTGGAGATGACGGCGCTCATCAGCCGGCTGGGGGGGACGATGCCGGCGGAAATTTCCGCAGAAGAAGGCTACGCCTTGCGCGACGACCAGGGCCGGGTGCTGCATCAGGCGGGAGCCGTGGCACGCGCGGCTCCCGCGCTCACGGTGCCGCTGGCGGCGGAGTTGCTGCCCGGGTGGGAGGTCGTGGCCTTTGTGCCGGCGGTCGGCCGCGACAGCGGCGGGAACGGCGGCTTCCTGTTGATCGGCTCGCTGCTGGTCGGAATCTTTGTCGTCGCGATCGTCGCCGGCGGCTCACTCCTGCTCCGGCAGGCGCGGCGCAGCGAGGCGGAGGCGGCGCAGAAAACCTCGTTCGTCGCCAACGTCTCGCACGAATTCAAGACGCCGCTGACGACGATCCGGCTCTATTCCGAGTTGCTGGAGCAGGGGCGCGTGCGCGATGCGGGACAAAGCCGCGACTACCTGCGCACCATCGGGCGCGAGACGCAGCGGCTGGCGCGGCTGGTCGGCAACGCGCTCGATTTCAGCCGGCTCGAGCAGGGCCGGAAGAAATATGCTCGCGAGCCCCTGGAGTTGCACGCCGAGCTGACCCGGCTGCTCGACACCCAGGCGCCGCGGCTGGCCGAGGCGGGGCTGACCCTGCGGCGCGAACTGCCGGCGGCGCCCGTCCCGGTGACGACGGATCGGGACGCGTTCGAGCAGATCATGCTCAACCTGCTCGACAACGCCGCCAAATACGGGGCGGCGGGCGGCGAGGTGACCGTGGAACTGGCACCGCGGCCGGCGGGTGGGGCGGAGGTCCGCGTGCTCGACCGCGGTCCGGGCGTGCCTCCGGAGCACCGGGAGCGGATTTTCGAGAAATTTCACCGGGTCGACGACACGCTCACGGCGGAAAAGGCCGGCGCGGGCCTCGGCCTGAGCATCGCCCGGCAGCTCGCGCGCGGCCTCGGCGGCGAACTGCGCCACGCGCCGCGACCGGGCGGCGGCGCCAGCTTCATTTTGGAACTGCCATGAAGACCAGAGACCAAGGCCGGGTTGGATTTCCTGTAGGAGCCTGCTTGCAGGCTTCTGCAAAAAGGCCCGACAATTCATGAAAGCCAAGGTTCTCATCGCCGAGGACGACCCCAACATCCGGCTGGGCCTGATCGCCACGCTGGAAAGCGACGGCTACGCGGTCACTGCGGCGAGCGACGGCGCCCAGGCGCTGAAATTGTTTCCGCAAGAGAAATTCGACCTGGTGATCCTCGACGTGATGATGCCGCGGCACAGCGGCTACGACGTCTGCCGCGAATTGCGCAGCGGAGGCAGCCCCGTGCCCATCCTGTTCCTCACCGCCAAGGGCGAGGAGATCGACAAGGTCGTGGGCCTCAAGCTCGGTGCGGACGATTACGTCCTGAAACCCTTCGGCGTGCACGAGCTGCTGGCCCGGGTGGAGGCGCTGCTGCGGCGCGCGCGCGCCAACGGCCCGGTCCTGACGGCGCCGGAGCTGCCGCCGGTGTTTCGGCTCGGCGCGGCGGAGATCGACCGGCGCAAGTTCACCGCCGTGGTGGCGGGCCGGAGCTCGGCGCTCACCGCGCGGGAAATGAAACTCGCGGAGGTGTTCGCCGCGCATCCGGGGGAGGTGCTCACGCGCGACGCCCTGCTCAACGCCGGCTGGGGCGTCGATTACTTCGGCACCACCCGCACGCTCGACCAGCATGTGGCGCAATTGCGGAAAAAGGTGGAAGCGATGCCCGAGGAACCGCGGGCCATCGTGACGGTGCATGGCATCGGCTATCGCTACGACGAACCGGCGTAGCAAACCTGGTTAGCATTTTCCGTCAGATTGGTGTGGGCGGGGTGAGGGCACCCCGCCTCCAGTTTGAAAAGACCTCCTGCCCAAACTGCTCCTTTCATCCCGGCACTTGTTGAGTATAGTCGGGTCGCCCCAATTTACCCATGAATGTCTCAAACCCTGCCTCTGGTCTCTCCCGTCGTGACGCGTTGAAAATCCTCGGAGCCGGAGCGGCGTTGGCCGCATTGGGCCAGGCCGCCACCGCGAAGGGCGCGGAAGCCGCAACCGCGGCGAATGCGGCGACCGCGCCGGCGCTCGGCTGGGACCTGCCGAAGCTGGCTTACGCCTACGATGCGCTCCAGCCGCACCTCGATGCGCGGACGATGGAGATTCACCACACGAAGCACCACCAGGCCTACATCACCAACGCGAAGAACCTCCTCAAGGACCATCCCGATCTGCTCGCGCGCGGACCTGCGGCGCTCGTGCGCGATCCCGGCAGCGTGCCGGAATCCATCCGGACGGGCATCCGCAACAACGCCGGCGGGCATGTGAACCATGCGTTTTTCTGGCAGGTGATCGGTCCCGCGACCGGAGGCGCTCCGGCTGGCTCCCTCGCGAGCGCCTTGGCCAGGAGCCTGGGCTCGGTTGATGACTTCAAAAATTCATTCGCCGATGCGGCGCTGAAGCGTTTCGGCAGCGGCTGGGCCTGGCTGAGTGCGAAATCGGACGGGAGTCTCATCATCCACTCGACGGCCAACCAGGATTCGCCGTTGAGCGACGGCTTGACGCCGGTGCTCGGCCTCGATGTGTGGGAGCACGCTTACTATCTGCACTACCAGAACCGCCGGAACGACTATATCGCGGCTTTCTGGAACGTCGTGAACTGGGCGCAGGCCGGGGCCAATTACGCCGCGGCCGCGAAAGGCTGATTTTTTAACGCAGAGGGCGCGGAGGACGCAGAGGTTTGCCAAATTGTAGGAGCCTGCTTGCAGGCGATTCGGAAGGCACGCCACCGAACGAGGGTTGAATCGCCTGCAAGCAGGCTCC
>JAYVZM010000352.1:0-3627 GCA_043783345.1 Verrucomicrobiota bacterium | reverse complement strand
ACTCCGTTCCGCGCCGCCACGGCGAGCCGCCTCGCCGACCGCCCGCGCCAACCTGCCATGAGCTCCCCTTCCACTTCCGCCAGCCCCGAGCCGGTCGCGCCGGCCCACGCTTCGATCAAACGCACCGCCTACCGCGAGCCGGGCCCGCTCGTGATCGAGATCGAGAACGTCACCAAGCTCTACAAGATGGGCGAGGAGATCGTGCACGCCCTGGTCGGCGTCTCCATCAAGGTCCACCGGAACGAATACCTCGCCGTCATGGGCCCCTCCGGCAGCGGCAAATCCACGCTGATGAACATGCTCGGCTGCCTCGACACGCCCACGAGCGGCAAATACCATTTCACCGGCAAGGATGTCTCGGACATGAGCGACGACGAGCTGGCCGACATCCGGAACCGCGAGATCGGCTTCGTTTTCCAGACCTTCAACCTGCTCCCGCGCTCCAGCTCGCTGCAAAACGTGGAGCTGCCCTTGGTCTATGCCGGCTATTCTCCCTCCCACCGCCGCGAGAAGGCGATGCAGACCCTGCGCGACGTCGGTCTGGGCGAACGCATGGCGCACAAGCCCAACGAGCTTTCCGGCGGCCAGCGCCAGCGCGTGGCCATCGCCCGGGCGCTCGTGAACAACCCGTCCATCATCCTCGCCGACGAACCCACCGGGAACCTCGACTCCAAGACCGGCGAGGAGATCATGCAACTGCTCGAGGTGCTCTATGAGCAGGGCAACACCATCATCGTGGTGACGCACGAGGAGGACATCGCCCGCCACGCCCGGCGCATCGTCCGCCTGCGCGACGGCCTGATCGAGAGCGACGTCAAACAACACTGAGCGCCCGCGAATCACGCCAATGACACGAATCAACTGGCTACCCTCTGCAGAAATCTCCGGACTGCCGCTAATCGCCGTGCCGGTGCGGGCGCAAGACGCAGCCTGGCTTTTTCCATTTCCACGGGTTTCTTCTTCCCGGAAGCAAACCCCTTCGCGTTAATTCGCGTTATTCGCGGGCAACCCTCCATCCCCAATCGCCATGCAACGTCTCTATAACGAGTTCGTCGAGTCCTTCCGCATCGCGCTCACCCAGATCCGGGCGAACAAGATGCGTTCCGTCCTCACCGCGCTGGGCGTCATCATCGGCATCGTTGCGGTCACGCTCATGGGCACGGCCATCCGCGGCATCGACACCGGGTTTCAGAACAGCCTCGCCATGCTCGGCGAGGACGTGCTCTACGTCCAGAAATGGCCGTGGGGCGGGGTGGAGGATTGGTGGAATTACGCCAACCGGCCCAACATCCGCCCGCCGGATGCCGAGAAGCTGAACCGCATCATCGCCACCACGTCGAACAGCCTGCTGGAGATCGCCGTGCCGGTGGTGGGCCGCGGCGCCCCCGTCAAATTCGAGGACAACAAGGTCGGCAACGTGTTCGCCCTCGGCACCACCGCCGACTATGCGCGCATCACCAGCGTCGAATATCGTGAGGGCCGCCTGTTCAATGACACCGAGGCGAGCGCCGGCCGCGAGGTCTGCGTGCTGGGCTTCGACGTGGCCGAGGCGCTCTTTCCGAACCGGTCGCCCCTCGATCAAAGGGTGCTCATCGCCGGCCATCCCTTCCAGGTGGTCGGGGTGTTCGTGAAGCAGGGTGAATTTCTCGGCCTCTTCAGCTTCGACAACCAGGTGATCATGCCGCTGAGCGCCTACCAGAAGTATTTCGGCACGCGGCGGGATGGGCAGCTCCGCGTCAAGGCCAAGGACAAGAACCAGCTCGCCGCCGCCAAGGAGGAACTCATCGGCTCCATGCGCCGGGTGCGCGGGCAGCTGCCGGGCGAGCGCGACAATTTTTCCGTCAACGAGCAGCAGGCCTTCAAGGCCCAGCTCGATCCGATCAAGTCGGGCATCGCCATGGCGGGCCTGTTCATCACCGGCCTGTCGCTCTTCGTCGGCGCCATCGGCATCATGAACATCACCTTCGTCAGCGTGAAGGAGCGGACGAAGGAGATCGGCACCCGCAAGGCCCTCGGGGCCCGCCGCCGCAGCATCCTCCTGCAGTTCCTGATCGAAGCCGTCTCCATCTGCCTTATTGGCGGCGCGGTCGGCATGGTGGTGTCCTACCTCATGTTCATCGGCGTCCGGATCGAGGCGCCCAGCTTCCCGGTGGAATTCTCCCCGGATCTGGTGCTGGTCAGCATGCTGGTGTCGGTGGCCACCGGCGTCATCTCAGGCTTTGCCCCGGCGTGGGGCGCATCGCGGCTCGACCCGGTGGTGGCGCTGCGCTACGAATAACCGCCCATGAGAATTGCTGAAATTTTTCGCATGGCCCTGGGCTCGCTCGGGGTGAACAAGCTGCGCTCGTTCCTGACGATGTCCGGCATCACCATCGGCGTGTTCTCCGTCATCGGTGTCATGACGGCGGTGGGGGCCCTGCGCAATTCCATCGAGACGGGTCTCAGTTTTCTCGGCACCAACATGTTTCAGTTCGCCAAATTCCCGATCACCGGCGGCGGGGATGGTTCGCAGCGCCGGCGCTACCAGCTGCGGCGCGATATCACGCTGGTGCAGGCCATGCATTACCAACAGCTGATGACGGGCGTTTCGGATGTGATCTGTCTCAAGACCTTCGATCAGACCGGCGGCGGGCAGGCGGTCTACAACGGCCGCAAGACCACGCCCGGACTCACCTTCGGCGGCACCAACGAGCACTTCCTCGCGGCCAATCAGTTCACCATCGATCAGGGGCGCAACTTCACCTCCGACGACATCGAACTGGCCCGCCCGGTCATCCTCATCGGCCAGGGCATCTTGAAGAAGCTGTTCCTCGCGGAGAGCCCGCTGGGCAAGATGATCAAGATCAAGGACCGCACCTACACCGTCATCGGCACCTTTGCGGAGAAGGGCAGCCAGTTTGGCAACAGCCAGGACGACATCGGCATGGTTCCGATCACCCGTTATCTCAATGACTACGGCAGCGAGCGCGTTTCGATCAACGTCGCCACCCAAGCCGCCAGCCAGCTGGTCTACAACGAGACCATCGAGAAGGCCATCACCGCCATGCGGATCGTGCGCAACCTCAAGCCCGAGGACGAAAACGACTTCGAACTCTACTCCAACGACACGCTCATCGGCGCTTTCGCCAAGGTGGCCGACGTGATCGCCGCCGGCTCATTTGTCATCAGCGGCGTCGCCCTGTTGGCCGCCGGCGTCGGGATCATGAACATCATGCTGGTGAGCGTGACCGAACGCACCAAGGAGATCGGCATCCGGAAATCCATCGGGGCACGCAAGAAGAGCATCCTTTTCCAGTTCCTGATCGAAGCGGTCGCGATTTCCCTGGCCGGCGGGGTGATGGGCATCCTGCTCGGCGTGGCCGGGGGCAACGGGGTGGCGTTGATGCTCAAGGCCAGCGCCGTTTTCCCCTGGAACTGGGCCGTGATCGGCCTGGTGGTGTGTTCCGGCATCGGCGTCGGCTTCGGTTTTTATCCGGCCTGGAAGGCCGCGTCGCTCGACCCGATCGAAGCCCTGCGTTACGAGTAAGCTTGGCAGGTCGTGCTTGGCGACCCAGAAAAACGGCATGAACTTGCGGTTCAAATCGAGCTTCCGGGCCCCGGTGGGTGAGGGCACGCGTTTCTGGCCCG
>JAYVZM010000351.1:0-9203 GCA_043783345.1 Verrucomicrobiota bacterium | reverse complement strand
CCACGAGCGGCGGCGCCTACAAGGGCGTGTGCATCGCGCGCGACTCTTTCACCGACGAGGATTTTCAACGCCTGCACGAGGGCGGCGTCTGCGGGGTGCGGTTCAATTTTGTCACGCACCTCGGCGGGACGCCGAATCTCGACGCCATGTCGGGCATCCTCCGACGGGTGAAACCGCTCGGCTGGCATCTCATCATCCACGTCAACGCCGAGGATCTCATCAAGTTCGAAGGCTTCTTCGGCCAGATCGACCTGCCCATCATCGTGGACCACATGGGCCGTGTGCCGTGTGACCAGGGCACCGCGCAGCCGGCCTTCCAGATCCTCAAGCGTTTCATGCGGCGGGAAAACTGGTGGTGCAAGATCTGCGGCGCCGAGCGCATCTCCCGCATGGGCCCACCGTTCGGCGATGCCGTCCCGTTTGCCCGGGAGCTCGTCGCGCTCGCGTCCGACCGCATCCTCTGGGGCACGGACTTTCCCCATCCCAACATCTCCCGCTGGATGCCCAATGACGGCGACCTGCTCGATCTCGTGCCACGTTTCACCGACCACGACGCGGCGCTGCAACACCGGATCCTCGTGGACAATCCCGCCCGGCTCTACCGCTTCGAAAACTGAACTCGTCCCATGAAAACCGTCGCCGTCCGCCATATTGACCGCGCCTCGCCCGAGAGCATCTCCGGCTTGGCCAAACTCGGAGTCGCCACCGTGCACGAGGCCCAAGGCCGCATCGGCCTGCTCCGACCCGTCCTGCGCCCGATCTACCCGCGCGCCCGCATCGCCGGCAGCGCCGTGACAGTCTTGGTGCAGCCCGGCGACAACTGGATGCTCCATGTCGCCATCGAACTATGCCGCCCCGGCGACATCCTCGTGGTCGGTTGCACCAGCGAGTGCAGCGACGGCTTTTTTGGCGACCTGCTCGCCGAGTCCTGCAAGGCGCGTGGCGTGCAGGGCCTGGTCATCGACGGCGGCGTGCGCGACACCCGCGAGCTCGCGGAGATGGGCTTCCCCGTCTGGTCGAAAACCGTCAACGCCAAGGGCACCGTCAAGGCCACGCTCGGCGCCGTGAACGTGCCCCTCGTCTGTGCCGGCCAGCCTGTCGTGCCCGGCGATGTCGTCGTGGCCGACGACGACGGTGTCGTCATCGTCGAGCGGAAATCCGCCAGGAAGGTCCTCGCCGCCGCCCTCAAACGCGAGGCGAACGAGGTCACCAAACGCGCCCGCCTCGCCCAGGGCGAACTCGGCCTCGACCTTTACAACATGCGGCCCGAGCTCGAGAAAGCCGGCCTCATCTACCTCGACACGCTGGCCGACTACGAGCGGTTCGAGAAATAGCCGGAAGCCCGTCATGATCATCGACTGCCACGGTCACTACACGACCACCCCCGAGCCCCTGGGCGCGTATCGCGCCGCGCAGAAGGCCGCGCTCAAGGACAACCCGCACCATATCGGCGGGAAGGGCACCATCCGCATCACTGACGACCAGATTCGCGAGAGCCTCGAGGGCAACCAGCTCAAGCTGCAGCGCGAGCGCGGCACGGACCTGACCATCTTCTCGCCGCGCGCGAGCTGGATGGAGCACCACGTCGGCAACGAACACACCAGCCGTTTCTGGACCGAACACACCAATGACCTCGTGCACCGCGTCACGCAGCTCTATCCGCAAAGTTTTACCGGCGTCTGCGCCTTGCCGCAGTCCCCTGGCACCGGGCTGGCGGCCAGCGTGGCCGAGCTCGGCCGTTGCGTGACGCAGCTCGGCTTCGTCGGCTGCAACCTCAATCTCGATCCCTCCGGCGGCCACTGGAACTCGCCGCCTCTCGGCGACCGGTATTGGTATCCGATCTACGAAAAAATGGCCGAACTCGACGTGCCGGCCATGATCCACGTCAGCGGCTGCTGCAATCCCGCCTTCCACGCCACCGGCTCCTACTACCTCAGCGCCGACACGGTGGCGTTCATGCAGCTCATGCAATCGCAGGTGATGAAGGATTTCCCGGCAATCCGCTTCATCATCCCGCACGGCGGCGGGGCGGTGCCCTATCACTGGGGCCGGTTTCGCGGCCTCGCCGACATGCTGAAGCTGCCGCGCCTGGACGAGCTGATGCTGAACAATGTCTACTTCGACACCTGCGTCTACCACCAGCCGGGCATCGACCTCCTGCTGCGGGTGATCCCCAACCGGAACATTCTCTTCGCTTCCGAGATGATCGGCGCGGTGCGCGGCATCGACCCCGAGACCGGACACTACTTCGACGACACCAGGCGCTACCTCGACGCCAGCGCCATCCCGGCGGCCGACAAGGCGAACATCTTCGAGCACAACATCCGCCGGGTGTTTCCGCGCCTGGACCGCCGGCTGCCCAACCAAGCTGTGACTTCCTCATGATCCACCGCACCCAAATTGGCATCATTGGCGCCGGCCCCGCCGGTCTCCTCCTCTCCCACCTGCTCCACCTGGAGGGCATCGAGTCCGTCATCCTCGAGAGCCGCAGCCGGGCGGAGATCGAATCCACGGTCCGGGCCGGCGTCCTCGAACAGGGCACCGTCGACCTGCTCGTCCAGACCGGCCTCGGCGACCGGATGAAGCGCGAGGGCGCGGTGCACCAAGGCATCTACCTGCGCTTCTCCGGCCGCACACACCGCATCAACTTCACCGAGCACGCCGACGGTCGCGCCATCACGGTCTACGCCCAGCATGAAGTGATCAAGGACCTCGTCGCCGCCCGGTTCGCCGCCGGCGGCCGGATCCTTTTCAATGCGAAGAGCACCGGGGTCACCGGCGCAGACGGCACCATTCCTTCCATCCGTTTCACGCACGATGGCCGCGAGCAGGAACTCCGGTGTGACTTCGTCGCCGGCTGCGACGGCTACCACGGTGTCGCCCGCCCCGCCCTCCCCGCCGACGGGCGGCACGAATACGTCCGCATCTACCCGTTCGGCTGGTTCGGCATTCTCGTCGAGGCGCCGCCCTCCTCGGACGAACTCATCTACGCGTATCACGAGCGGGGCTTCGCGCTCGTGAGCACGCGGTCGCCGGTCCTCCAGCGCATGTATTTTCAGTGTGATCCGAAGGACGACGTGAACAACTGGTCCGACGACCGCATCTGGGCCGAGATGCACGCCCGACTCGAGACCAGCGATGGCTGGAAGCCGAAGATGGGGAAAATCATCCAGAAAAACATCGTCGGCATGCGCAGTTTCGTCACCGAGCCGATGCAGCACGGCCGGCTCTTCCTCGCCGGCGATGCCGCGCACATTGTGCCGCCCACCGGCGCCAAGGGGCTCAATCTCGCCGCCGCCGACGTCCGGGTGCTTGCACGCGGACTCGTGGAGTTCCATCGCACCGGCCGCACCGGCCTGCTCGACAGCTATTCCTCCACCGCGCTGCGCCGCATCTGGCGCGCCGAGCACTTCTCGTGGTGGATGACATCCATGCTGCATCGCTTCCCCGACGCGGACGGCTTCCAGCACCGCATCCAGCTCTCCCAACTGGACTACGTCTGCACCTCGCCCGCCGCAGCCCGCACCCTGGCGGAAAACTACGTCGGCCTGCCCATGCCCTGATCCGGTTGCCCAATTCCTCCACGCACATGCGAATCTCCGGTTGGCAGAAATACCATTCCATCTGGGCCGTCCTCTTTCTCGGCTGGGTCGTCTCCTACATCGACCGCACCCTCACGGGACCGGTCGTCACCTGGATGATCGACCACAAGGTGGCGTTCATGGCGGGCGTCCAGAATCCCCATGCCTTCGGGGGCCTCCTCGGCAGCCTCTTTTTCGCCGGCTACATGTTGACCCAGTTCCCCGGCGGTTATTTCGGCGACAAATACGGCCACCGCATCGTGGTTTTGATCAGCATATTCTGGGCGGCAACCACGACGCTGCTCACCGGCCTGGTGGGTGGATTGCTGGCCTTTGTCGCGCTGCGCGTCCTGACCGGACTCGGGGAAGGCGCCTTCTATTCCAACGATCGCACGCTCATCGCCCAGGTGACTCCGCCCGAAAAGATGGGCCTCGGCATGGGTCTGGTGATCAGCGGCCTCACGCTCGGCCTGACCATCGCCACGCTGGCCACGCCGCCGGTGATCAAGTGGGCGGAACCGTTCATGGGCGGGGAAGCCTGGCGCATGCCCTTCCTCCTGATGAGCGCGCCGACGCTGCTGGCCGGCTGGCTCATGATCCACCAACTGCGGCCGCTCGCCCGTGCCGACGAGCGCGTGGGCACCGCCTTCCGCGGACTCGCCGGATACTCGACGGTCTTTTTCATCGCCATCATGGCGATCTACCTGCTGGCCCGCAAACTGGCGGTCCCGCCGGCCTACACGGGTCTCATTCTTTCCGGCCTCGCCGTCGCTTTGATCCTCTTCATCTTCCTCAAGAAGAAGGAAGACGTCCGGCCGGTGCTGATGAACCGCAACCTGCTGTTCGTCTACCTATCGGCGATCCCCGTGCTCTGGCACCTGTGGCTGTATTCGTATTGGGCGGTCGACATCATCAAGGATACCGGCAGCACCTTCATGGCCGCGGCCCTTACCGCATCCTTCAATGCCATCGCCGGCCTCATCGGCTTCCCGCTCGGCGGCTGGCTGTCGGACCATGCGGTCAGGTCGGGCCGGAGCCGGAAGTGGGTGCTCGCGGTGCTCACGGGCATCGAGGCGCTGACCATCGTGGTCTTTGGCGCCTATGTGAGGCTCGGACACAAGGATCCCGTCGCGATGGCGGCCATTTTGTTTGTTTCGGGCCTGTTTTTTTTCGCACTGCAATCCGTCTCGCACGCCTTCACCGCCGAACTCGCACCCGTGGAGCACCGCGGCACCGCGTTCGGACTCTGGAATCTGATCGCCGAGATCGGCGCCCTCCTTTCGCCGGTCATCTCCGGTGTGATCCGCGATGCCTTTGGCGGCTGGGGACCCGCCGTCCTGCTCGACGCGGGCCTCATGGGCGTCAGTTGTCTCCTGATCCTCTCCATCCGTTCCGGCCGGAGCGCTTCCGCGTGAAGACTATTTGCCCTGAGGCACTGACTCTTGGGACACCGGTGCTTTGCTCTTGAGGTATTCCTTAACCTCCAGCGGGCCAAGCCGCACGTCGGTCCTGCGGCCGCTGGGGTCAACCCAGACTGGCAGGGCGGAATCCCGGCCAAAAAACTGCGCGCCGTTCGCCACCATCGCGGGAAGGACATTGGGCAGCCAGACCTGCAGCGCATCGGTGGCAACCCGCGTCATCCACAGGAGCCTTCGCTTGTGCCGATACAGCGACTCCCGGTCGTAGGCGGCCACGGCCAGAAAATACTGATCCTCCCGCACAGAGGACACCAGCCGGTTCACTTCCTTGGAACCATCGGAAAGCTTCGTGACCTTGTGCGCGCCGAGGAAAGCGAGCATCTGCTGGCTGTTGAAGGAGACCGTTTCGTCCTGTCCATCCAGCCCGCTGCCCGGCGTCGTCATCGTATCCGGGTTCAAAGTGCCCCAGGCGAAAAAAATGGCGACCGTCGGGGGCGGGGTGTCATTGCCGGCGGGCAGATAATCGATCGTGCGCAGCGCCTCGGTCAGGGATTGCCTGGCGGCTTCGATCTGAGGCACGCGCTCGCCGGCCGCGATCGCCCCAAGCTCACGGAATCCAACCCACACCGGCTCATAATACACCGGGTGTTCCGGGCTGGCTTGCGGCGCGCTTTTACCGGAGGGCGTGACATCGGCGACAACCAATATGTCGGAAGGCTGCGGCGCCGCGCAGGCGGCCGATCCGATCGCGACGGACGCTACCGCAGTGAGAAGCCGCCAGGCGCGACCGGTTGGCATGTTCATGGATTGGCTTGGGGTTGGATCGCGCCGGCAGAATTTCCCGCCGAAACACGGCCCGCAACGCAGGACCTTGGAGTTCCCGTTGACCTGATCTCCGCGTCCGACCGGCTGTCCCTCCCTCGGAAATGTGGTAAACGGATGCAATTCGGCGCCGGTTGCCGGGTTGCCTGACCCCGGCAATCGTTCCGCCCGTCCCTGGCTCCTCTTTTTTTCGGGAGCGCTCACCTCCTCTGCCCCATGCATGCTTTCCGCTTTTTCCGCCGATCGGCGATCTCCCTCTTCCTGGTGGTCGCGGCGGCGGCCGCCGTCGCCCAATCCGGTCCGCCGCCTGAGATCACTCCCGCCACCTCGCGCGTTATCGAGCGCGGCGACCTCGAACTTGTGACCTTCGAGTCCGAGGAGGACGTGGCGAAGCTGGAACAGCTCGTCGCGGCCGAGCCCGCGAAACCGCTGCGCCCCGGCGAACTGGCCATGCGGTATTTCCGCTCGGCGACGGATGGCTCCGTCCAGCCGATGGCGCTCTGGCTGCCGGCCAACTACGATCCCGTCAAAAAATACCCGCTGGTCGTCCAGTTGCACGGCATCGGTCCGAAGGTGGCCGCCGGACGGCGGCTGGAATGGCCGGGCATGGAATTCACCGGCTGGATCGATCGGGATGTCCCGGCCGTCATCGCCCAGGCCTACGGCCGCGGCAACACCTTCTACCAGGGCATCGGGGAACAGGACGTGCTCGAGGTGATCGCCGAGGCCAGGCGACTCTGTTCCGTTGACGACCGCCGTATTTACCTGATGGGGCACTCGATGGGGGGAGCCGGTGCATTCACCGTCGGCCTGCGCCAGCCGCATCTCTTCGGCGGCATCACCGCGATCGACGCCGCCATGGGTGCGGGCGGCATCACCGGCTCCGGTCGCGACTATCCCGACTGGCTCAAACCCCAGACACAGCTCTTTTTCCCCGACAACCTCTTCCCCAATGCCCGCAATGTCCCGGTGTTCCTCAAGAATGCCGGCGCCGGCATCCAGAAGACCTCGACCCAATTCACCGACGGCATCGTCGCCGAGGGCGGCTTCTCCACCACCGAGAGTTTTCCCGGCATGCCGCATCACTTCGTCTCCCGCTGGTCCTACGCGACATTTCTCAGCCAGTTGCTGCACAAGCCCGCCGTGCATTCACCGCCGCAGGTGAAGTTCGTCACCAACACCCTGGCTTACAACTGGGCCTACTGGGTCACACTGGACCGTCTTGTCCGCTCCAACGCCGCCGCGAAGATCACCGCCACCTACGACGACGGCCAGCCCGCGCCGCTCGCGCCCTCGGCCGCCGCGCGCCGCTCGCGCGCCCTCGCGGCCGGCGAACCCGTCCCCGATCTGCCCACGCGGCCCGGCTCGCTGACGGTCGCCACCGACAACATCGCCGCGCTCACCCTGCGGATGGCCGAGTCCGGCGTGCCGGCCGGAGCGAAATTCCCCCTCAAGATCGACGGCAGCGAAATCCCCGCCCCCTTCCCTCCGGTCCTGCATCTCGCCCGGATTGACGGCGCCTGGCAGCGGGTCGAGGCCCCCTCGCTCGCCGGCAAGCATCATGGAATGCAGGGGCCCATCGGTGACGCGCTCAACTCCCGCTTCCTCGCCGTTTATTGCGACGGCGACCGGCCGCTGGCGGTGGCCGAGCTTGACGCCATCCGCAACCCGCCCGGCCGGCTGGTCATCCACGCGGAATTCCCCATGAAGTCTGCCGCGAAGCTCACCGCCGACGACATCGCCACTTCCAACCTGTTGCTCTTCGGCACACCCGAGACCAACCCCGTGCTCGCGCGCCTTGCGCCCCGTCTCCCCGCCGCGCTGATGCAGGCCATCGCCGCCGGCACCGGGGTGATCTTCATCCATCCGAATCCAGAAAATCCCGGACGCTATGTCGTCGTCTGGTCCACCGGCCTCCTGAGTCGGCCGACCAACGGCCTGCTGCCGATTTTCCTCCTGCCCATCAACCAACTGCCCGACTATGTGCTGGTCCGGGATGGCAAAGTCGCTGCCGGCGGCTGGTTCGATCACGACTGGAAGCTCGATGTTCTGCCCGTCCTGCCCTGACCTCCCATGATTCAAAAATTCGGGCTCGATGCCCAGGGTTATTTTCGACGCTGCGGCCGGCAAATCATCCCGGTCGGGGTGAACTACTGGCCCGCCTCGTGCGGCGTCGAGATGTGGCGCGCCTGGCCCGCCGCGGAAATCGAGCACGATCTCCGGCTGGTGCGCCGGCTCGGGTTGAACTGCATCCGTTTTTTCCTCCGCTGGGAGGACTTCGAACCCGTGCCCGGCCGCTACAATGACAAGACTTTCCGCCGGCTTGGACTCCTGCTCGACTGGTGCGAACGCTACGGTCTGCTGGCGCACCCGTCCCTGTTCGTCGGCTGGATGAGCGGTGGCATCTTCTGGCCATCCTGGAAGCAGGGGCGAAACCTCTTCGCCCACGAGACGATGCGGCAGCGTGCGTTCGCCTTTGCCGCGCGGGCCGCACGCGTCTGCGCCCGGCATCGCGACACCGTCCTGGCCATCGACCAGGGCAATGAGATCTGCTGCCTGCCCGACAGCTCCGCCGCCCCGCCGGACGAGGTCGAAAGCTGGTGCGTTGGCGTCAACGCCGCGGTGCGCCGCGAATACCCCGACGTCCTGCTGGTCTCCGGCAACGAGCAGACCCAGGTGACCGCGGACTCCGGCTGGCGGTTGGGGGCGCAACCGGGGTGCGATTTCTATTCGATGCACGCCTATCCGAACAGCGCGTGGCACTCGTTGCGGTTTGACGGCATGACCGATCCCCTCGGACAGAGCCTGCTCCCGTTCTACGTGAAGTGCGCCCGCGCGTTCGGCCCGGTGCTCGCGCAGGAATTCGGCACGCTCTTCACCGCCGGCCCGGGCGCCGGGGAATATCTGCGCGCCATGCTGCCCGCGTGCTGGGAGGCCGGTGCCAACGGTTTTCTCTGGTGGTGCCTGCGCGACATCACGGCGACCTGCCACCCCTACGACAAGAACGCCTTCGAAGGCGGCATGGGCCTCGTGGACCGGCATGACCGCGTCAAACCCGCGCTCCAGTGCTTTCTGGAATTCGCCGCCGGCCTCGCTGATCGGCCCGTTCCCACCACGGACCAGGGCGACATCGCCCTCTATTGGCCGCGCCACTACTATCATCGCGACAATCCGCTCAATCCCGGCAACGAACCGCCCGCGCTCTCGCGCAGGCTGACCGTCGCCCATTTCATCCTGACCATGCTCGGCCATCGCACCGGCATTGTGCGCGGCGACCGTCCGCTCGACAGCGCTTCCGCGCGCACCATCGTGGTGACGGGCGCTTCCCTGACCGCCTGCGAGGTGGACGCGCTCACCGCGTGGGTCGATCGGGGCGGGCGGC
>JAYVZM010000350.1:0-9230 GCA_043783345.1 Verrucomicrobiota bacterium | reverse complement strand
GGCGAGCTGGCCGACGGCCTCCATCTTCTGGGACTGCAGGAGCTGCTCCTCAAGCTGCTTGCGCTCGGTGATGTTGCGGATGATGACGAGCGCCTCGCCCTTCAGCACCGGCATCAGCCGCACCTCGTAGACCAGCCGCTTTTTCCCATGCGGAAAAATGAATTCCACGCTCCGCACCTGCTGCTCGGACAGCACCTGTTGGAGCGCTTCCACAAACCGGGCCCCGACGGGGCGCAGGACCGTTTGCTGCAGCGGCTGGCCCTGGCCCACCGGCTGTGACTGCAGCAGCGGGTCGTCCCCCGCCCCGACCTTGGCGGAAAGGATCAAACCCTGCGCGTCCACCCGGAACAGCAGGTCGGGGATCGCGGAGAAAAGAGCGCGCATCTCCGAGTTGGCCTGCAGCAGCTCCTGCGAACTCAGTTCCAGCGATCGCTCCAGCATCGCCCGGTCGTCGTCGAACGCGGCATAGGCGGCATCCACGGCGGCGATGAAGTCGGCGCAAGCCCCCGTGAGCGGCTCATCCGCGGGGAAGAGGCGCTTCAACTGACGGCGAAGCAGGCTGTGGGTGGGAGACACGGCTACACTTCCGCCAGGGTCGTGATGGTCATCGTTTGGTTGTGCAGTTCGCACCTGGCCTCCGGGGTAAACGGGGAGATTTCCCCATAGGAATAGAAACCCGCCAGCATGGTTTTGGTTCCCAGGACTTCGCGCACGCCCTCCACTTCCTCCTCCACGCGCTGTTTGAGCACCAGTTTGCGGCCGACGCAGCTGATCAGGATGGCCAGGTCCGGCGGCACGGAACCGATGGTCGCATAGCCCGTCTGCGCCGCGCCCGTGGCGCCGTCGATCAGGCGGTCGAAATTGGCCTTCATCAACCGGGTGTAGCAGCCCTCGGGCACGTCCCCGGCGAAGGTCAGGCTTTGGGCCTGCTCATCCACCGACAGGATGGTGCGCACCACCGGCGTCCCGCCGGATTGCCCGCGCAGGCTCAGCGGAAAGAGCAGGCCGGACGCCGGCAAATCCCGGGCGTGCTCGCCCAGGTATTTTTTATAAAGGCTCAGGGCCGAATGGCCGTCCAGTTCGTAGAGGACATTGCCCCGGGAGCGCGTGATCAACCGCTCGGGCCCGAAGGAATCCCACCCGCCCAATGAGCCGCAGCCAATCTTCAGCCGCCGGCCATACAGGCCGACCGCCGCGATCGTGTGGCTCGCGCTAACCCCGTCCCAATAGACCCGGGTCTCCTTGAATCTGGCTCCATCGCCAGCCAGCCCGCCGGTCACCGTCACACCGGCCGGCAGGGACCGGGACAGGCCGTGCACCAGGTCGCTGCCGTTCACGTTGAGGCCGTCCGACAGGACAAACACATGCAGCAACGGATCGGTGGCGCCGGCTCCCGGCAGCGCTTCCGGCAGCGCATGCGCCAGTTGTTCGCCGGCGGCGCAGCTTTCGCCCGCATTCTGCAAATTGACCGCGGCGCCCCGCAGCTGGGTGTGCTCGAAAGTCACCGCCGTGGCCACCAATGATTCGTCGGACACCTCCGTGCCGTGGATCTCGCCCGCCGTGGAGCAGCCCAGCAGATGGGCCTGCGGGCAGGCCGCCCGCAGCTGCGCCAGCATTGCGCTCTCGTGCCAGATCGAGGTTGCGCCAAAGAGGAGCACCAGTTGCGCGGCGTTCATGTTCGAGCTAGGTGCTTCTGGCGTCCAACCGCCGGACCTGGTCCAGGTTAATTGCGCCGTTTTCATCAGAGTCTAATCTGGCGGGGCGAAGGGATGGAACAATGCCCGTGAGTGGCATATACCATTTTTCGGCTCGTCCGGGGTTAATATGAGGGGAATCGATCAAACAATTACCGGCCGGTCGTGAATTTCAATCCCACGCTTCCAGCCACGATCAGCACCATGCAAGCCAGCCGGGCGGCGGTGGCGGGTTCCTTGAACAGCAGGATGCCAGCCAGGCCCGTGCCCACCGCGCCGATCCCCGTCCAGATGGCGTAGCTCGTGCCCAGCGGCAAACCCTTGATGGCCTGCGCCAGGCACCAGAAGCTCGCCAGCATCAGCACCACGGTCAGCGCGCTCGCCCGCGACCGCGTGAAGCCCTCGGTGTATTTCAAGCCGATGGCCCAGGCGATTTCCAGAAGACCAGCGGCAATTAACCATATCCAGGGCATGCCTCGTTTCTGCACCACAATTCCGCCAAGGCACAGCGAATAATGCCGGGGCATCCGTAAGTGGCGGGACTGATAGTCCCGCCACTGGTTCAATCCTGTGCCAGCGGCCTACACCATTCGGAGTAATTGGGCCGCCCAACCTTCGCGCAGCCTCCGCCAAGGCATGCACAGTGCGGCGGACCGCGGGGTATTACTATGGGCAAAACACACCGTGCCGGAATCGTCGCCTTCGGACCAGGCGAGTCCCCGGCCCCCGTCCCATGTCGATTCGCCCCAAACCCTTTCTCGAACCGGAATATTGCAAAGGCTGCCTGCGCTGCATCGAGGCCTGCCCGCGCGGGTGCATCACCCGGGGCACCGCGATCAACCCCGCGACGGGGCTCGTGCCCGTCGAGCTGAATCTCGAAAACTGCAACGGCTGCGCGTTGTGCATGGCGGCCTGCCCCGAGCCGTTCGGCTTGCGTCCCGCGGTGGAGCGTCCGCCGGCCATGCCGGATTTCGAACTGCAGGATCCCTCGAAGCTTTTCGGCCCGAAGATTGTCGCCAGCCACTCCGAGGGCGACCAGCCCGACGAGTTTGTCGCCCTGCCCGCCTGCGAGCCGATGGTGCTCAAGGGCACCTACGCCACGGCCGTCGGCGCGCTGCTGGCGGGCTGCCGGCACGTGTTCGGCTACCCCATCACCCCCAGCACCGAGGGCACCGAGCTCATGGCCAAAATCCTGCCGAAGGTCGGCGGACATTTCGTCCAGGCCGTCAGCGAGACCGCCGCCGTCAACATGATGTATGGCGCCGGCGGCGCCGGGGTGCCGTGCCTGACCTTCACCAGCGGACCGGGTTTCAGCCTGATGCTCGAGGGCATCAGCTATATGATCGGCGCCGAGGTGCCGGGCGTCTTCGTCAACATCATGCGCGGCGGCCCCGGCCTCGGGAACCTCGGCCCCGAGCAGGCCGACATCAAGCTCGCCTGCCGCGGCCTCGGCCACGGCAACACCCACGCCATCGTCCTCGCCCCGGGCACGCCGCAGGAGATGCTCGACCTGACGATCCGGGCCTTCGAGCTCAGCTTCTTCTACCGCAACCCGGTCATCATCCTCGGCGACGGCTACCTCGGCCAGATGACCGGCGTGGTGCGCCTGCCCGCCCGGCTGCGCAAGCCCGGGCTGCCCGCCTGGGCCGTCCATGGCGACCGGGCGCACCGGCACAATCTCATTTGCTCCATCCATCTCGCCGAGGACGACCTCGAGATCCACAACCGCAAGCTCAACACCAAATACGCCTGCATCTCCGCCCGCGAGCAGCGCGCCGATTGCTACCGCTGCGACGATGCGGACGTGCTCGTCGTGGCCTGCAACACCCCCGCGCGCATGGCCAAGGGCGCCATCGAGGCCGCGCGGGCCCGCGGCATCAAGGCCGGTCTCTTCCGCCCCATCACGCTCTGGCCGTTCCCGATCGACGCGCTCAAGCCCCTGCTTCCTCGGATCGGCCATCTGGTCATCGTCGAAGGCAGTCCGGGCCAGCTCGAGGACGAGTTGCGCCTGGCCCTGAGCCATGCCGGCGTCACCCCGCCGCCCATCTCGTCGGTGCGCCATTACGGCGGCGTGCTGCCCGCGCAGGACGAGATCCTCGCCTGCATCCGCGAAACCCAGGAGGTGCTGTCATGAGCGTCTTCTACACCAACTTCACCCGCCACGCCCACGGCGAGGGCCTCAAGGGCCACAGCACCCATTACTGCGCCGGCTGCGGCCACGGCGTCGTGCACCGCGATCTCGCCGAAGTCATCGAGGACCTCGGCCTGCAGGACCGCGCCATCCTCGTCAGTCCCGTCGGCTGTGCGGTTTTCGCCCATTACTACTTCGACATCGGCAACACCCAGGCTGCGCACGGCCGCGCCCCCGCGGTGGCCCTCGGTCACAAGCTGGCCAATCCCGACGCCGTCATCATCTGTTACCAAGGCGACGGTGATCTGGCCTCGATCGGACTGGCCGAGACCATCTCCATCGCGCAGATGGGCCTGCCGCTCACCGTCATCTTCATCAACAACGCCATCTACGGCATGACCGGCGGCCAGCTCGCGCCGACCTCGCTGATGGGCCAGAAGACCGCCACGAGTCCCGAGGGCCGCAACGCCTCGATGGGCCAGCCGCTCAAAATGGCCGAGCTCATCGCCTCGCTCGACGGCCCCGTCTACGTCGAACGCGTCGCGCTTTACGACGCCCGTCAGCGCGTGAAGGCCCGCAAAGCGATCCGCAAGGGCCTTACGCTCCAACAGGAGGGTCGCGGCTACTCCTTCATCGAGATCCTGAGCGAATGCCCCACCCACCTGAAACTCTCGCCGACCGACGCCGAAAAATGGGTGAAAGAGAAAATGGAGCCCGTCTATCCGCTCGGCGTGAAAAAAGACCTGACCGTCGAGCCGTGGTTCAAGCCTGCCGCCCCGCGTTTCGAACCCGCCGAGATTCTCGGCTACTGCGGCGCCGAGCCCGTCGTCGCCTCGCTGCCGACCGCCGCCTGGCCCGCCCACCTCGGCAAACGCGACCTCAGCCTCAAGTTCGCCGGCGCCGGCGGCGATGGCGCGCAGACCCTCGCACTGCTGCTAACCCGCGCCGCCATCGAGCAGGGTTTCGACGCCACCGACATTCCCAGCTACGGCCCCGAGAGCCGCGGCGGCACGTCCCACGCCGACGTGCATCTCGCCGCCGGCGAGGTGCTCAATCCCGCCGCGCCCGCGCCCGACGTCCTCATCGCGTTCAACGCGCCGAGTCTCGCCAAGTTCGCGCGGACCGTGCCGGAGGGCGGACTCATCCTCTACGACAGCACCGTCATCCTCGAGCCCGGCGAACTGCCCGCGGGCCGCCGCGTGCTGCCCGTGCCCTTCACCCAGCTCGCCGCCGATCTCGGCCGGCCGGTGGTGAAGAACGTCGTCGCCCTTGGCGCGCTGCAGGCCGCCACGGAACTGCTGCCTGCCCGCGCCATCCTCGACACGCTGCGCCACGTGCTGAAGGACAAATCCGCCCTTCTGCCGCTCAACGAGGCCGCCTTCGCCGCCGGGCAAAAGGCCGCCGCGCCCGTCCCTGTGTAAAGATCACCGGAGCATAAAACACCAACTCACCATGCCCCCGGCTGCATTTCATATTTGTAGGAGCCTGCTTGCAGGCGATTCAACACGTGGTCCGTCCGCGTGTATTCCGAATCGCCTGCAAGCAGGCTCCTACATCCCAACCAATCCGATCCCGATTGCGCGGGATTCTCAGAATCGACCCCACCCCGTATGATCCGGAACGGATTTGTCGACGAAGCCGAGGCCTACGGCCTGCTCGAGCGGGCCGGCCTCTTTCCGCCGCGCCACGGCATCGCGAGCGGCAACCTGCCGTTCGAACCGGGCGAACCGGTCGTAGTGAAAGGGCTCGGCGAAAACGTCTGGCACAAATCCGAGCTCGGCGCCGTGCACTTTCTCCCCTTCGAGAAACAAAGCGTGATCGACGAATTCAAGGGCATGCGCCAGCGCCTCGAATCCGGCGGGCACCGCTGGATCGAAGGCCTCGTGTGCGAACAGATCGACGTCGCGTGCTGCCCTCACCTGCCTTCCGAGGCGTTTGTGTCGCTGTCGTATGGTGAGGCCGGTTGGATACTCCTGTTCGGTTTTGGCGGCCTGCAAGCCGACGCCCTCGCCGAACTCGCCCCGCCCCTGCGCTGGCCGCTGGCGTTCACCACGCCGGCAGAGGCGCTCCAGGAATTCGAAACGCACCTGCTCGGCCGCATCTGGCTCGGCCGCCTGCGCGGCACGCATGCGCTGACCAAGCCCGAGATCGTGGGCCGGTTTTTTGCATCGCTTTGGAAGCTCGCCGACGTGGCCGAGGCCGACGGGCTGGCGTTGCTCGAATTGAATCCCATCGCGCTCGATTTGCGCGGTGAACCGCGTCCGCTCGACGCGGTCGGCAGCCACGGTCCGCGGCCCGCGCCGCGTTTGGCCCCGCCCGCGGGATTCCTCGACGCGCTGCGCGCTCCGCGCCGGATCGCCCTCGCGGGCGTCTCGACCGAGGAGGGTGGCGTCGGCCGCACCATCCTCGAGAACCTGCGGCACTACGCGCTGCCGCCGGGCGACCTCCTTCTCGTGAAACCGGGCAAGACGAAATTTCTCGGCCTGCCCTGCATTCCCGACGTGACGGCCCTGCGTGCCGCTCCAACTGATCTCCTGATCCTTGCCCTGCCTGCTCCCGTTGCGGCTAGTGTGTTGCTGCAACTGGTGGAACAAGGTGGCGGGGCTGCCGCCGTGGCTCTAACCTGCGGCGGTATAGGAGACGGGGCCGACACCGCCGGTATCGGCGTCCAACTTGCCCGGGCTTTGTGTGTTGCCCGGGAGGGTGGGCGCTGGACTCCGGCGGTGCTCGGCCCAAATTTCCTCGGCCACTGGGTGCCGGGTCGCCGGCTCGACACCTCGTTCATTCCCGCCGAAAAGCTGCCGCCCTCCGATCCGACCGGGGGTGAACTCACCCTGCTTGGACAGAGCGGCGCGTTCCTGCTCAGCCGGCGTTCGCACCAGCCGGCGCTGCGCTTCGGTCTCGGCATCGCGCTGGGCAACCAATTGGATGTCGCCCTGTGCGACGTGCTCGCGGCGCTCGCCGCCGAAAAAGGCCGCGGGCCGATCGCCGCCTACGTCGAGGGCTTCGGTCCAGGCCAGTTGCTGCCAGCCGCGCAGGCGATCCACCAACTGCAGGCCCAGGGACGCCGCGTGCTCCTGCACCGCGCCGGTCGCACCGAGGCCGGGCAGCTGGCGGCGAAAAGCCACACCGGCGCCATGGCAAGCAACCTCACCCTCGAGCGGACGCTGCTCGAACGGGCCGGCGCCCGGTTCGCCGACACGATCGCCGATTTCGACGCCGCCCTCGGCTGGCTCAGCGCACATCCGCAACTCCCGACCGGACCCGTGGCGCTCCTCACCAATGCCGGTTTCGAAAGCGTGAACGGCAGCGATCTTTTCGGAAAAAACCTGCCGGTGGCCACGCTCAGCGAGGCAGCGCAGAAATCACTCGGCGAAATGCTGGCCCGGCACGAACTCGCCGGACTCGTCACGCCGCGTCTGCCGCTCGATCTCACGCCGATGGCCAACGAAGCCGTGTTTCTCGACGCCGCGGAAATCCTCCTCCGCGAAGCCGCCGTGCTGGTGATCGGGCTCGTGCCATTCACGCGCAAGCTCGACACGTCAACCGCCGGTGGCGCAAAGCTGGCCGCCGTGCTCGTGCATTTGAGCAAGACCCACGGCAAGCCCATCGCGATCACCATCGACTCGGGCACGGATTACGCGGCCTATCGCCAGGCCTTCATCAACGCCGGCCTCCCGGTCTTCGCCCGCGTGGAATCCGCCCTCCGCGGTTTGCGCGTGCTGGGGTGAGCAATTTGGAGGCGGGGCGACTCGCCCCGCGAGGCATGTGCTGCGAATGCCCGTAAAGACCCCGGAGTGTTTTTGACCACTAATGGATTCATCAACGGATGAATCCCAGGAGATGCGCGGTCTCGTCACGTCGGGATCGCCGCCGATAAGCATAAAACCACTACCTCACTTCAGTTTGCGCTCTTTAAAGTTCAGCGAAATAGTCTCGGTGAATGACGATCTCCTCGACAATCTTCTGCTTCACTTCAACGCCGATACGAAGCTCCTTCAGCTTCTCGACCAACTCTTCTCCGTCGATCAGATCGATAGGTGTCGCGCCATCGCGCTGAGCCTCGAGCCGTGCGTCCTTACTGAAGACTCCAGTAGTCACAATCAGCCCCTTATCAGCGCGTCCAACAAGAGCACCGCGAAAATCCCGGATAACTGACGGCGATACGCTGCCTCGATAGCGCTTGCACTGGAATAGCACGTGAAAGGAAAGCACACCTCCTATACGAACCACGCCTTTGCCATCGATACCACCATCACCTGAACGCCCCGTAACTTCGACCTGAATGAAACCAGACTCGCGAAGCAATCGCTGGCATAGTCGCTCAAATGCACTCGGATCTATTCCTTTGATCAACTCAAGAAGCTCGTCTTCCCATGTCGCTGTTGGCTCATTCGATTCTTCATCCTTTTCTTTCTCTTTTTGACTCCGCTCAAGCGCCTGAACAACCCTCTTCACTTCCTCTCTATCAATTTCCGCTTTCTTCAGACCTTCCGACGTAAGAGACCAAACGCCACGCTCCGAATTATCGAGGAGGCCAAAGCGCTTCAGGTAGTTCCTAGCCCAAGCGAGACGGTAACTCAGTTTCGTGCGATTGCCTCGGTGAATCTCACTGACCTCTTTTTCCGTGAGTGCCAGGAACTCAGCAACCGCACGCTCCTGCTCTGGAATGGACGCTGACCCGCCCAGCTTACGGATAGCCGTCAACAGCGGATTGAAGAGATTATCGTAAGTGGGAATAGCCATACCACAGTCAGACTCCTGCACGCTGAACTGGCCCAGAATCGGACGGCAGAAGTTAACCGGAGGGTGGCGGCACCCGCTTGGTATTCAACCCGAATCTTGGCCGATCCTAGCAAACCATTTGATCACGGATTACTCGGATGACACGGATAAGCCATGCTCCACGAGAAACTGACCGAAGACATCATCGGAGCCGCCATGATGGTCTTAAATAAACTGAAGCCGGGATTGGACGAGAAACTTTACGAGCGGGCTTTGGTGTTGGAGCTGGTCAAGCGCGGCCACAAGATTGACCAGCAACGCGCCTATCCCGTGTATTACGATGGCGTGGAAATCGGAACCTTGGTCCCCGATCTGATCGTGGACGACGCCGTCATCGCCGATCCAAAGGTTGTGACCGACTTTGCCGATACTCATGTCGCCCAGATGCTCGGTTACCTCAATATCACCGAGCTTCATGTGGCACTCCTATTGAACTTCAAGCACTCGGACCTGCGTTGGAAACGCATAGTCCGGTAAGTTTCCCCATCCGTGTTATCCGTGGAATCCGTGGTTCAAACCTCTTAACCCGACTTCCGCTACTGGAGGCAATGGGCGGCGGAAGTGATTGATGGCGCGGGCAACGAGGCCAAAGGTCGCCACTACACGGACGGGCGTGGGTG
>JAYVZM010000349.1:0-3646 GCA_043783345.1 Verrucomicrobiota bacterium | reverse complement strand
CGCACGCCGCCGAGGAAGGGATATTTCGAATTGGATGCCCAGCCCGCGAGGATGAGCGAGTAGACGCCGAGCGATGAAACCGCGAACACCGCGAGGATGCCGACATCGAGGTTGGCCAGCACGAGCGGCGCGAGCCGGCCGGCGTCGTCCACGTAGGCGCCGAAGGGAACCACCGTGACGGTGGTCAGCGCGGGAATCATGGCCACGACCGGCGCGAGGACGAAGTAGAACTTGTTCACGTGGCCGGGGACGGGATCCTCCTTGAAGAACATCTTGCCGCCGTCGGCCAGCAGGTGGAACACGCCCAACCGCTGGAGGAACGGACCGACGACCGGCACCCAGGCGAACCAGAACGGGATGGCGCGGTTCGGGCCGGGACGGCCCTGCATCCAGGCGGAGATCTTGCGCTCGACCAGCGAGCAGGCGCCGCCGATCGGGAAGATGACGCCGATCACCGCGAGGCCCTTGACGAACATCTGCACGAGCGGAGGGAGATTTTGCCAGAATGCGATCATGGCATTCATGCGTTGGCAGCGACGGGAACCGCCGCGAGTTTGAAATGGAGTGTCTCGCCCTCGATGAAGGGCAGCCCGGCCCAGGCGGAACTGTCGAGCAGCTGGCCGGTGGCGGGAATCCTGGCATGGGTGACTGCGGACAGTGGCTTCACCTCGGCGGCGATCACGGACCAGAGCCCGGCGAGGTCGGACGGCAGAGCAGTGCCTCCGACGGCGGCGGTGAGATTGCTCAGCGTAACGAGATCGTCGGCCACGCCGGCGGGGCCAGGGATGGCCTTGGCGAATTTCTGCAGGCGGAACTGCTGGTTCACGAACGCGCCGGACTTCTCGAACACGGTGAGGGTCGGGAGGACGATCCTGGCCGTATCGCTCGTGGCATTCTTGTGCGTGCCGAGATAGATGACCGAAACCTTGGCGAGTTGCCTGGCGGTGAGCCCGGCCGCGGTGAGGTCCTCGCCCACCGAGAGGATCGCCGTCACCTTGCCGGCGTCGATGTCGGCAGCGAGGGCGGTGAGAGCGGGCGTCGGCAGCGCGGCGATCAGCCCGGTGACGAGCGCGCCGCGGACATTCGGATTGCGGTCGGCGGAGATGAGAATCCTGTCGCCCTGCCCCACCCGGCTGACGAGCTGCACCGAAGCCTTGAGGGCGGCGGCCAGTTTCCCGGTGAGAAACTGCTCCTCCACCGTGCTGCGGCCGGAGCCGACGATGGCGACGGAGCCAGCCTTGAGGAGCACTCCCGCGGTTTTGAGCATGTCGCCGGCCGCACTGAGCGCCTGCTCGGGGGTGGTGGCGGCGCCGTTGATCGACGGCGCGAGCAGGCGGTCGGCAGCCTTGACCTGCTTGTAGAGGACGCGACCGGAGTCGGCCATCCAGGTGTCGTTCACCTCGTCGTTCTGGCGCGGGGTGATGCGGTAGATGACGCCCTCGCGGCTCCACACCGCGGTGTTCACGCCGACGGAGGACTCGGGGTCGATGCCCGGTGTCTGCTTGAGAAACCACACGCGCATCTTGAAACGAAAGTCCGTCGAGGTGAGCGCGCCGACGGGGCAGATGTCGACGGTGTTGAGCGAGTAATTGTTCTCCAGCTTTTTTCCCGGGTAGCATGTCAGCGTGCTGTAGCTGCCGCGGTCGATGAAGCCGAGGACGTCGTCCTTCGCGATCTCCTTGCTGAAGCGGACGCAGCGCGAGCAGAGGATGCAGCGTTCGTCGTCGAGCGTGACGCGCGGCCCGAGCTGGGTGCGCTTGGGTTTGACGTTCTTCTGCTCGACGAAGCGCGAGTAGCCGCGGCCGTAAGCGGTGGAATGTTCCTGCAGCTTGCATTCGCCGGCCTGGTCGCAGATCGGGCAGTCGAGCGGGTGGTTGATGAGAAGAAACTCGGTGACGCTGTGGCGGCAGTCCTGCACCGCCGGCGTGTTGGTGCGGATGTGGAGGCCGGGCGAGGCGTTGGTCGCGCAGGCGATCGTCGGGCGCGGCATCCAGTTGACCTTCTGCTTGCCCGTCGCGGGATCCATGATCGGCGCCTTGGTGGCGGGATCGACGGCCGGCATGCCCATTTCGACCAGGCACATCCGGCAGTTGCCGGAGATGGTCAGCTTCGGGTGGTAGCAATAATGCGGCACCTCGACGCTGGCCAGGCGGGCGGCCTCGATCATGTTCGTGCCCTTCGGCACGGCGATGTCCTTGCCGTCGACATTGACGGTCACGAGGTCGGATTTGGGAGCGGAAATCATCTGAAAAATACTTTGGGCCCGCGAATCACGCGAATAAACGCGAATGACTGAAGAGGGTTTTCTGATTCGGGTGCATTCGGGTGATTCGCGGGAGGTCAGACCAGTTCGTGGGCCGCGGGCTTCGCGGTTTGCTTGGTCTCGTGGTAGTTTTTGAATTCGTCGCCGAACTTCGCGAGGAAGCTCTGGGTCGGCCAGGAGCAGGCCTCGCCGAACGCGCAGATGGTGCGGCCGGGGATCTGGTCGGCGACACCCTTGAGCAGCGCGGCGTCCTCGGGCCGCGCGGTGCCGTGGACCATGCGGGTGGTGATCTTCTTCATCCACAGCGAGCCTTCGCGACAGGGCGTGCACTGGCCGCAGCTCTCGTGCGAGTAGAACGCGTTGATGTTGGCGAGGGCCTCGACCATGTTGACGGAATCGTCCATCACGATGACGCCGCCGGAGCCGCCCATCGTGCCGATCATGCCGAGCGAGTCGAAATCCAGCGGGACATCCTCGACGCCCCAATCGTAATCGACCATCTCCGCGCCGAGCTTGCGCTTGCCCTTGAAGCGTTCGCCGAAGCGGAGGATCTTGGCCGAGGAGCCGCCGGGGATGACCGCCTTGAAGGTGCGGCCGGGCAGCGGGCCGCCGCAAACCTCGTGGAGCAGCTGGCCCAGCGTGATCCTGCCGCACTCGAACTCATAGTAACCGGGGCGCTGCACATGGCCGGAGACGCAGAAGATGCGCGTGCCGGTGTTGTTCGGCGTGCCGATGCGCGCGTAGGCCTCGCCGCCGAAATCCGCGATGTGCTTCACATGGCAGAGCGTCTCGACGTTGTTGACGATGGTCGGGCACTGGTAGAGGCCGAGGACGGCGGGAAAATACGGCGGCTTGATGCGCGGGTTGGCGCGCTTGCCCTCGAGCGACTCGATCAGGCCGGTCTCCTCGCCGCAGATGTAGGCACCGGCGCCGCGGTGGACGAAGATGTCGCAGCTGTAGTTCGTCCCGAGGATGTTTTTCCCGACGAGGCTGGCGTCGCGCGCCTCCTGGATGGCTTTTTCCAGGATGCGGGCGCCGTGGGGCATCTCGCCGCGGATGTAGATGTAGGCCTGCTTCACGTTGTTCGCGAAACAGGAGATAATCGTGCCCTCGATCAGCTGGTGCGGGTCCTGGTGGATGATGTAGCGGTCCTTGAAGGTGCCCGGCTCGGACTCGTCGGCATTGACGATGAGATAGATGGGCTTGCCGCTCTTGCGGTCGACGAGCGTCCACTTGAGACCGCAGGAAAAACCCGCGCCGCCGCGGCCGCGCAGGCCGGACTTCTTGACCTCGTCCATCAGCTCCGCCGGCGGACGGGCGAACGCCTTCTTCATCACCTCGTAGCCGCCGTGCCTTTGGTAACAGGCGAGGTCGTTGGTGTAG
>JAYVZM010000348.1:0-9252 GCA_043783345.1 Verrucomicrobiota bacterium | reverse complement strand
CGCCATGCGGCGGCCGTTGACCAGCACGAGCGTGTTGGCGTTGCGCAAGGCCAGAGCGGAACCGCCATTGGTGGCGCCGCTGTTGATATTGCCGTTGGAGCCGCCGAGGTTGCCATTGCCCGTGAACTGCGGGGCCGTCTTGCGGATGACCTGGAGCAGGTCATTCGTCACGCCGCTTTGCTCGATGATCTCGGGCGTGAGCAAGGAAACGGGGGCGACGGGGGTCTGACCCGCCGTCGGCAGGTTCGAACCGGTCACGACGAACTTCTCGAGTTTCATCGTCTCCTCCGGCTTGTTGGAAGTGCCGATCGTTTGGGCAAAAGCGGCCTGGGCCGCGAGCAGGATGAGGGAAACGAGCGCCAGCAGGCGCGCGCCGCCGCACCACCTGCAGTGGGTGCGTGTTGAGTTCATGCGTTTACTTGGGTGTGTGTTAGCGCGCGGAACAGGGAATGCCCCGGTGCTGGCGCCATATGACACGGGATGCGACCGGCCGCACAATTACGCTGCGACAGTCCTACAACCGAACGATACCAGCCGCACCGCGCGCCACCCGAGGGCCCATCCGGCCACGATCACCTCGGGCGGAACGTCCCGGAGAGGTGCGCCTTGAGATCGTGCACGAAGGTGCGGCTGACCTTGAGCTTGGCCCCGTTGGTCAGCTCCACGGTGTATTCGCCGTAGAGCGCCGGACTGGCTTTGCGCATGTGCTTCAGGTTGACGATCGTCGAGCGGTGGATGCGCACGAAATGCGCCGGGTCGAGCTTGTCCATCATCTTGTGCAGCGACATGCGCACGAAACGCGACTTGTCGGTGACGTGCAGGCGAACGTAGTCCCCGTCCGATTCGATCCACAGGATGTCCTCGGGCGCCATCACGTGGATTTCGCCGTCGCAGCGGATGAAAAGACGGCGGTCGCCCTCGCGGGCGCGGGCCGGCGGCAGCACGGCCGCTCCTTCGCGCAACTGCTGCAGGGCGGTCATGACGTCGTCGAGCCGGCGGGACAGGCTCAGCCGGTCATGTTCGCGCACGGCGGTCTTGGCCCGCGCCAGCGCCTCGGCGAAACGCGCCCGGTTGAAAGGCTTGAGCACGTAGTCCACCGCCTGCACGTCGAAGGCCTGCAGCGCGAAGTGATCGTAGGCCGTCACAAAGACGACCTGCGGCAGCAGGGCGGACGGGAGTTTGGCCAGCACCTCGAAGCCGCTCATGCCGGGCATCTGCACGTCGAGGAACAACAGGTCCGGGCGGTGCTGCTTGATGGCCTCCACGGCCTGCGCCCCGTTGCTGCATTGGGCGACGAGCTGGATCTCCGGGTCGTCCTGGAGCAGGGCCTCGACGTTTTCGCGGGCTAGCACCTCATCGTCGACGATGAGGGTGCGGATGGTGGCGGCGGGGGTCTTCATGGGGAGCTGGTTTGAAAAGGAAGAATGACCTCGGCCCGGACGCCGTGCGGCGGCTGGTCGCGCAGCCGCAGCCGGGCCTCGTCGCCGTAGAGCATCTGCAGCCGGGCGACCGTGTTCTGGACACCGATGCCGTTTTTCAGGGCCGCATCGCCCTTGGGCAGCAGGGGGCCGTCGTTGTAGACGGTCAGGATCAGCCGGGTGCCGTCCCGCGCCGCGCTGATGCGCAGGAGGCGGGCCGCGGGGTCCTGGGAGATGCCGTGTTTCATGGCGTTTTCCGCCAGCGGCTGCAGCACCAGGCTGGGCACCAGCGCGGCCAGGCATTTGGGTTCGATGTCATATTCGACCTTCAACCGGTCCTGGAAGCGGATGCATTCGATGTCAAAATAGCGGCGCAGGAAGACCAGGGCCTCCTCCATCGTTTCCATTGCCTCCTGGCGGTGATCCAGCGAGCGGCGCAGCAACTCGCCCAGGCCCGCGACCACATCCTCCGCCTCCCGGGTCCGGTTTTTTCGGATCAGGGCCGTGATCGAGTTCAGGGTGTTGAACAGGAAATGCGGATGCAGCTGCATCTTCAAGGCGTCGAGGCTGGCGCGCACCAGGCGCGTCTCCAATTGGGCGTTGGCCACCTGCAGCTCGTTGGTCAGCCGCTGTCCCGCCCGCCATTCGCGATAAAAGCTGAAGGCATAGAGCGCAAAAATCAGCAGCAGGTAGATCAGAGCCGGGAGATAGCTCCAGCCGCCGAGCAGGTGCAGATCATCGATCACGGTTGGCAGAAACGAGACGGGAAGATGATTGGCCAGCACCAACCGCAGGGCTTCGAGCAGGACGAAGAGCCCGGTGATGACCGCCGCCGTGAGCCCGTGCAGGGCGATCGTCCACGGCCAGCGACGGTCCATCAGGCTCAGGTTCTGCTGCAGCCACAGGACGACCGGCAGCAGCAGCCACCAGAGACAACCCAACGGCCATTGATTCAATCTGGTATAGCGGAAGGCCGCCTGCGGGCTGCCGCTCAGCCAAGGCCACGCGTCCGACAGAAGGATGCCCGCCAGCACGACGGTCCCAGCCAGCCAGAGCAGCAGCCCCAGCCGCCAGCCGCGCCAGAGAGGAAAGGAAATAGGATCGGTGGCGGTCTTCATTGATCGTAGACTGCATCGGGATCGCGCATGGACGGGAGATCGAGCCACAATCGTTTCAGGTTTTGCCGGGCCAGCGAATCGACATACCAACCGCGCACCTCGTCGGCTCGCATGATTTGCCGCCGTTCAAACATCACGGGCACGCTTGGCACCGCGGCCATGATCGCCCGCTCCGCTTTTTCCAGGACCGCGAGCCGCTCCGGCCCGCTCAGCGAGTTGGCGTCGTTGAGCAGGCCGGCCACCTCCGGGTCGGTCCATTTGGTGGTGGTGAATTCCACGGGTTGCATGAAGCCACTCAGCAAATCACCCGCATCAGGCACCGTGGCAAGGAGCGTGCCATACATCAGATCATAGTCCCCGGCCAGCGTGCGCGCGTCCCAATTCGTCCGCGACTCATAGGCCAGGTAAGTCCTCACGCCGAGCTCTTGAAACCAGCGCTCGCTCCACACGAGGGGATAGGGGTCGTCTTCCACCCATTGTGGCAGGGTCAGACGCAAAACGGGAAACCCCTTTCCGCCCGGATAACCGGCCGCGGCGAGCAACCGCCGGGCTTCCGCCGCATCCTCCTTGAGCACGACCAGTCCCTCCCGGCCGGGCATGGTCGGCACCCAGGACCAGGCGGGTTCCATCCGGCCCGGATTGAATTTCCGGATGGGGCCCATCCGGTCCAGCGCCAGCGCCAGCGCTTGCCGCACCCGCACGTCACGCAACGGTCCGCGGGAGGTGTTGAAATCCAGGACGCTGACGCCGAGCACCAGTTCGGACTCCAGGCTGACCGGCCGTTCGGTCGGTTTGTCCCGGACCCGCCCATAGGGCGTGGGCGCGAGCAGGTCGACGGCGCCCGCTGCCACCAGCAAAGACGCAAGGGAGGGATTGCCGGCCCGGATGAAATGCACGCCGCTCAGCCTAACTCCCGCGCGATCGTGATAGTATTTGCTCGCCGCGAGCCGGAAGCCGTCGGGGCTGGCCTGCACGAGGTGGAACGGCCCGTTGGTCACCAGGGCCGACGCCTTGCCGTAATAGGATTTCGTCGCGAGGGTTTCACCCGCCGTGCGATGCAGGGGCGAGAGCAACGGGTCCGCCAGTTCCACCACCAGCGTCGACCGGGGTTTGTCGAGGTCCAGCTGCAGCGTAAGATCATCCAGCACATGAGCTCCCACGGCCTCTATGTCCCTCCCCTGGCCCCGCAGATAAGCCTCCGCGTTTTTCAGCGGCGCCAGGGTCCACGCCAGCGGCTTGTTCTTCTCGAAAAGCCGGTGCCAGCCGCGCACGAAATCGTGGGCCGTGACCGGATCGCCGTTGCTCCACCGGGCATCCGGCCGGAGCTTCAGCGTCAAGGTCAGCCCGTCGGGCGACCAGCTCCAGCTCTGCGCGGCCGCGGGCTGCGGCCGGCTGGTGGCGGGATCGCATTCCACCAGCGGCTCCCACAGACTGAGGATCAGCAGATTGTATTGCGAAAGCGGGAAAACCCGCCGGTGGGGGTCCGGCACCAACGCCGGGGTGAAAGCCACCCGCAAAACGTTGCGATCCGCCGCGGGGCGCGGCTGCACCGTCAGCGCCTGCTGGCGGCCGGCAAAGACCGCCGCCAGCAGCCCGGCCAGCACCAGCAATACCAGGCTGCTCCACCAGTGGAAGCGTGGGCTCGTCGTCATCGTGTTGAGTGGCAGTTAACCGCCGGCGCCAGCGAACACAATGCATGAGCGCTTAACAACCTGCCCGCGCCCGAATCCCTCCGGGCGCGATGAAACGCCATTTTCCCGCGGCCATTCCCCCGCCCAAACAAAAGGCGGCCGCCTTGATTTGGTTCCTCAGCCGGGGAATCAGGTCTTTGGTCCGCCCTGCGCGTAGTAACGTGCCCGCAGCCTGAGCCCGTTCAACCGGATGAAGCCGGTGGAGTCGCTCTGGTTATACCAGCTCTTCACGCCCTCCATGGAGGCGATCTTCATGTCGTAGAGCGAATACCTGGACTTGCGGCCGCAGGTGATGACGTTGCCCTTGTAGAGCTTCAGCCGCACCGTGCCCGTCACGTGCTTCTGCGATTCATCGACCAGCGCCTGCAGCGCCTCGCGCTCGGGGGCGAACCAGAAGCCGTAGTAGACCAGCTCGGCGTATTTCGGAATGAGCGAATCGCGCAGGTGCATGACCTCGCGATCCATCGTGAGCGATTCCACCTGCCGGTGCGCGTGCATGAGGATGGTGCCGCCGGGGGTCTCATACACCCCGCGCGATTTCATGCCGACAAACCGGTTCTCGACCAGATCGACGCGCCCCACCCCGTGCTTGCCGCCCAGTTGGTTGAGCGCCTTCAGCACGCCCGCGGGCGAAAGCTTCCGGCCGTTCACCGCCACGCAATTGCCCTTCACGAAATCGAGCTCGACGTATTCCGCCCGGTCCGGCGCGTCCTCGGGCGAGACCGAGAGCTTGAACATGCCCTTGTTGGCCTTCGTCGTCGGATCAAACCACGGATCCTCCAGGATGCCCGCCTCGTAGGAGATGTGCAGGAGGTTTCGGTCCATCGAGTAGGGCTTCTTCAGCGAGGCCGCGACGGGAATCCGGTGCGTCTTGCAGTAATCGATCATCTCGGCGCGGCCGGGGAATTCCTCGCGGAACGCGTCGATTTTCCACGGGGCGATGATCTGGAGATTCGGTGCGAGCGCCATGTAGGTCAGTTCGAAGCGGCATTGGTCATTGCCCTTGCCGGTGGCGCCATGCGAGACGGTGTCGGCCTTTTCGCGGCGGGCGATTTCCACCTGGGCCTTGGCGATCAGCGGCCGGGCGATGGAAGTGCCCAGGTAATACTGGCCCTCGTAAATCGCATTGGCGCGGATCATCGGGTAGATGAAGTCGCGGGCGAATTCCTCCACCAGATCGAGGGTGAAGTGCCGGGTCGCGCCGGTTTTCCTCGCCTTGGCGGGCAGGCCCTTGAGTTCCTCTTCCTGGCCGATATCGGCGGCAAAGGTGATGATTTCGGCGTCGTAGGTTTCCTTTAACCACTTGACGATGACGGAGGTGTCCAGACCTCCTGAGTAGGCGAGCACGATCTTCATGGTGAGGGTGGAGTGTTGGTATTCGCCTGCGTCGCGCAAAGTTAAAAATCAGGCATTTACAGGCAATTCACCTCTGTGGGTTTACAGCCAATTCACCCCTGCGGGTTTGTCTTCCCTGCGCAGCATGGAAACATCGGGGCAAGCTTATGAGGCCGTCCACTCCACGCCCCGGCTCTGCCACTCCACGCGGATTCACTCTCGTGGAAATCATGATTGTCGTGGTGATCATCGGCCTGCTGGCGGCCCTGGCCATTCCCGCTTTCCAACGGGTGCAGCGCGCCTCGGCGAATGCCCGGGCCGTGAATGATTTTCGTATCTTTGCCCAAGCTTTTGAGATCTACAACACGCAGAATGGGAGATGGCCGCCCAACGCCGGTAACGGCGTCGTGCCGGCCGGCATGAGCGGTGACTTTAAAGAGGACACTTGGAAAGCCCCCGCCACCGTTCTCGGCGGCCGCTGGAATTGGGACTTCAACCGGCCGGGGTTTGTGGCGGGTGTCTCGATCTCCGGCTATACGGTCAGCGACGCTCAACTGGCGGAAATTGATGCCAAACTCGATGACGGGGATCTAACCACCGGCAATTTTCAGAAAACCTCCGCCGGGCCGGATCGCGCAACCTACATCCTGGAGATGTGAGGTCCGTTGTTCGGTCGGGCGAGCGTGGCCAAAATGGCCTTCTGCACATGCAGGCGATTCTCCGCCTGGTCGAAGATCACGCAACGCGGGTGATCGAGCACTTCCTGCGTGACCTCCTTGCCGGCGTGCGCGGGCAGGCAGTGCATGAAAAGCGCATCGGGTTTGGCGGCGGCAAACAGCGTCGGGTTCACCTGGAACGGCATCATCCGGCGCTGCCGCTCCGCGGCTTCGCTTTCCTGCCCCATGCTGGTCCAGACATCCGTGTAGACGATGTCGGCGCCGGCGACTGCCTCCCGCGGATCACTGGTGAACTGGAACTTCCCGCCGGCCTGCGCCGCGAGCGCGCTGATTTCCTTGCCCGGCTCGTAGCCCGGCGGACCGCCGAGCGACACTTTCATGCCGAACAGGTTCGCGCCCAGGATCCACGAATTCGCCATGTTGAAACAGGTGTCGCCGAGGAAAGCCACCTTGCGGCCCTGGAGCGCCGCCAGCAGATCGCCCTGCGGTCCGGCCCAGCGCTCCGCCGCCGTGAAGGCGTCCGCGTAGATCTGGCACGGATGAAGAAAATCCGTCAGCGCGTTCACCACCGGCAGGCCGCCGTGGGCGGCCAGCTCGGCAAGATCGCTCTGGGCATGCGTGCGCACGATCAGGCCGTGCACGAAGCGCGCCAGCACCTTCGCCGTGTCGGAGATCGTCTCGCCGCGTCCGATCTGGATGTCGTTCTTGTTCAGAAAAAGGGGGAACCCGCCGAGTTCGTGGATCCCCACCTCGAACGACACCCGCGTGCGCGTGCTCGACTTGGCGAAAATCATCGCCCAGGTCTGGCCCGCGAGGGGCTGCTCATGCCGGCCGCGCTCCTGCTTCAGCCGGCGGGCCAGCGTGAAGATCTGCGCCGCCTCGGCCCGGGAGAAATCGGTTTCCTGGAGAAAGTGCCTCATGACTTCGGGGGTGGGTTCTTCCGGGTCAGGACCGACCGGATGATGGTGGTGGCACGGTCGAGATGTTCTTTGGTCGCAATGAGCGGAGGCAGCAAGCGGATGCTGTTGCCGCCCGCGCCGACCGTCAGCAGCCCGGCCTCGCGGAGCGCGGTGATGTAAGCCGGCGGCTCACCGTGCAACGCCAGACCGATCATGTAACCACGACCGGCCACGGCCTTCACCTGCCCCGGAAATTCCGCTACCAGTTTTTCGAGTTCCAGCTTCCAAGCCGCGCCGTTGGTCCGGACGTTTTGCAGCAGATGATCGCGTTCCATGACATCGAGCACCGCCAGTGATGCCGCGCAGGCCAGCGGCGTGCCCCCAAAGGTCGAGCCGTGCGAGCCGGGCTGGAACAGCTCGGCGTGCTTCTCCCCGGCCCAGATGGCGCCCATGGGGTAGCCGCCGCCCAGGCCTTTGGCCATGCCGATGGCGTCGGCGCGCACGCCCGAGTGCTGGAAGGCGTAGAACGTGCCCGTCCGGCCGATGCCGCATTGCACCTCATCGAGCATGAGCAGGAGGTTGTGCTGGTCGCACAGCTGGCGCAGACCCCAGAGGAATTCGTCCGTGCACGCCACCACGCCGCCCTCGCCCTGCACGGTCTCGACGAAGAGGGCGGCCGTCTGCCCGTCGATCAGGCCGGCGAAGCTCGGCAGGTTGTTCAGCTCGCCAAAGGCGAAACCCGGCACCAGCGGCCGGAAGCCTTTCTGGATCTTCTCCTGCGGCGTGGCGCTCATGCCGCCGAACGTCCGGCCGTGAAACGCGTTCTTCGCGCAGATAATCTTGTAGCACCTGCCCTCCTCCCCTGATTTCCGGATGCCGTGCAGCCGCGCGAGCTTGATCAGACCCTCGTTCGCCTCGGCGCCGCTGTTGCAGAAGAAAACCCGGCCCGGCCCGGCCTGCTGCACCAGCCGGCGGGCCAGCTCGCCCTGGTTCGGGTGGCGGAAAAGATTGCTGACATGGATCAGTTCCCCGGCCTGCCGGCGGATGGCCTCGACCCACGCCGGATGGCAGTGTCCGAGTGCGGCGACCGCCACGCCCGAGGTGAAATCGAGATACTCCTGGCCGGTGTCGTCCCACACCGCGACGCCCAGCCCGCGCACCAGGGTGAGCGGCGGCCGGCCGTAATTCTTCATGACGTAGGCGTCATAAAGCTCGGCGGTGTTGGTGCGGACGATGGACGGCTGGCTCATGGGAAAATACGAAGGGCGGGAGTCTACGAATGCCGGGGGCGAATGCACGCGCACAATGCGCCGGCGGATGTCAGCCGTGCACAATTTCCGTGCCTACACCTTTGTCGGTGAAAATCTCCAGCAGCAGACTGTGCGGCATCCGGCCGTCGACAAAATGCACCCGTTGCACGCCTTCCGCGAGGGCGCGCACGGCGCTCTGCACCTTCGGGCGCATGCCCTTGTCGATGATCCCCTTTTTCTTCAGGTTCTCGACTTCCCCGGCCTTGACGGTGGAGATGAGCGTGGCGGGGTTTTTCGGGTCGGCGAGCAGACCGGGCACATCGCTCATGTAGACCAGCCGGCGGGCGCGCAGCGCGCTGGCCACGCGGCCGGCCACGGTGTCGGCGTTCACGTTGTAGGGTTTGCCATCGAGCCCCTCGGCCACCGGCGAAATCACCGGCATGAAACCGTCGGCGATTTCCTTCTTGATGAGCTTCACCTTCACCTCCGTCACATCCCCGACATAGCCGAGATCGCACGGATTGCCGTCATCGTCGACGGCCAGCTTGTCGCAGACGATCACGCTGTCGCCCGGCAGCCCCTTCGGGTTGGCCTTCACCGAGGCCAGCGTGGCGCAGACGTCCTTGTTCACGACCTCGTCGAGCGTCTGCTTGACGATGGCAATGGTCGCCTCGTCGGTGACCCGCAGGCCGTTGATGAAATTCGCCTTCAGGCCCGACGCGTCCATCGCGCGATTGATCGCCTTGCCGCCGCCGTGCACGACGACGACGTTGATGCCGACGGCGGAGAGGAACGCGATGTCGGTGGCGACGCTGAGGCGCACCGTCGGGTCCGGGTCGTCCATGAAACTGCCGCCATATTTTA
>JAYVZM010000347.1:0-9252 GCA_043783345.1 Verrucomicrobiota bacterium | reverse complement strand
AGTTCCAGGTTTCCTGCGCGAGCGGTTCAAAGACCTGGAAGGGCGTCGCGGGGGGCGCGGGGTTGCCCGCCATGACCGAGCCGTTGCGCCGCGCGGTCAACGAGCTCGATCCCAACATCCCCGTGCAGATGCTCAACACCGCCACGGAACTCGCCAAGATAAGCACACGCGGCCTGGAACTCATCACGACGATCTTCCTGGGTTTCAGCAGCCTCGGCCTGTTCCTCGCCGCCCTCGGACTCTACGGCGTGATCACCCGCCTCGTCATGCAGCGCACACCGGAGATCGGCGTGCGGCTCGCCCTCGGCGCGCAGTTGCGCGACATCCTCTCGCTCATCATGGGGGCCGGTTTCCGCCTCGCGCTGATCGGCGCCGGCCTTGGGCTGCTCGGCTCCATCGGGATGAATGTGATCATGGGAGCGATTTTCAACAGCGGTTCGGTGCAACTCGACTACATCACCCTGCCGCTGACCACGGCCCTGCTCGTGCTCGTCGCCCTGCTCGCCTGTTATCTCCCCGCGCGTCGCGCCACCAAGATCGACCCGATGAGTGCACTGCGCGCGGAGTAAGCGCCCATCCCATGCTCACGGAACTGAAACTCGCCGGTCGCTCCCTGTGGAAAACACCCGGCTTCACCGCCATTGCCCTGCTCACCCTCGCGCTCGGCATTGGCGTGAACACGTCGATGTTCAGTGTCATCAGCACGCTTCTGCTGCAGCCGGCGCCCTATCCCGATTCCGGCCGGCTCGTCCGGGTCTACCGCACCTCGCCCCAGTCGAAGACCTGGCCGCACTCCGCCCCGGACCTGCAGGACCTGCGCGAGCAAAACCACACGCTCGACTCCCTCACCGCTTTTCAATGGTGGGCCTTCAGCTTTTCCGAGCCGGGTCAGCCCGCCGAGCGCCTCCGGGGCGTCCTAGCCTCCGCGGACTTTTTTCCCACCCTGAGCGTGCAACCTGCGCTCGGCCGCGCTTTCACCAAGGAGGAAACGCAGCCCGGACGCGACCAGGTCGTCGTGCTGACCCACGCCCTGTGGCAGCGGCAGTTCGGGGGCGATCCGCAGATCATCGGTCGCACGGTGCGGATCGACGGGATGAACCTGACCGTCATCGGCGTCATGCCCCCGGACTTCGCCTACCCGCTCCTCTGGGGCAAACTCGACGCCCTCCGCCCGCTCGTGCTCACCGCCGACTGGCAGCTGTCCCGCGGCAACCACTGGCTCAACGCCATCGCCCGTCTCAAACCCGGCGTCCCGCTCGCGCAAGCCGGCGCGGAGCTGGACGGCATTGCCGCGCGCCTGGTCAAACAGTTCCCCGACACGAACGCCGGCACCGGTGTCCGCCTCGTGCCGCTGCATGAGTCGACGATGGATGAAACCGGCCGGAATGTCAGCTGGCTCACGCTGGGCCTCGCCGGCTTCGTGCTCCTGATCGCCTGCGCCAACCTCGCCAATCTCCAGCTTGCGCGCAGCTCCGCGCGCGCGCGCGAATACGCCATCCGCGCCGCCCTCGGCGCATCGCGCACGCGGCTCATGCGGCAGTTGCTCGGCGAGAGCGCCCTGCTGGCCGTCGCCGGCGGCGGGTTCGGCGTGCTGCTCGCCGTCTGGGTGAACGATCTGCTGGGCCGGCGCATCGACGTGGCGGGCGACGGCGGCCTGGCCATCACGCTTGACTGGCGCGTGCTCGGCTTCGCCCTCGCCGTCTCGTTCGCCGCCGCCCTGCTCTCCGGCATCGTGCCCGCCTGGCTGGTGTCCCGCACCGACGTCAACACCGCCCTCAAGCAGCAGTCCCGCGGCACGACCGGCGACCGCTCGCGCCACCGTTTCCGGCAGGCGCTCATCGCCGCCGAGATCGCCTTCGCCCTCGTGCTGCTAGCAGGTGCCGGCTTCTTCATCCGTGGACTCCAGCGCGCCGCCACCCGCGATCCCGGCTGGCAGACGGCCGGGTTGCTCACCGGCACGCTCACGCTTCCGGACACGCAGACCGGCGACCGCTATTTCAAATCCGAAACCCGCCTCGCCTTCTACGATCACCTGGTCGAGCGCCTCACCGCCCTGCCCGGAGTCGAGCAGGCGTCCATTTCGTCGTCGCTGCCGATCAACGGCTACAACAGTTCGCGCAACCTCGCCATCGAGGGCCGCGTCGATCCGCCCGCCGGTCAGGAGCCGCTCGCCGACCACGTGTTCGTGGTGCCCACCTTCTTCAGCACCATCGGCCTTCAGCTTGTCGAGGGGCGGCTCTTCCCGGACAACGTCCGGCCTGACAGCCCGCGCGTCGCCGTGATCAACGAGACGATGGCGCGCCAGTTCTGGCCCGGGACCAGTGCCGTCGGCCACCGGTTCGGCAACCCCGACCCGAAACAGCGCGAATGGGTTGAGGTCATCGGTGTCGTGCGCGATGTCGGTTTCGTCGCCAACCTCGGCCTGCCCGATACGCGCCTGCAGGTCTACCGCCCGCTCGTGCAGGAACCGTGGGGCTACCTCAGCATCGCCCTGCGGGCCCGCAATCCCGCGACGCTCGCCGAGCCGCTGCGTCGCGCCGTGGCCGGGCTCGATGCGGATCTGCCCGTCGCGGACATCCGCACGATCAGCCAGGCCATGGATCGCGCGCAGCATAATTTCCAGGTGTTCAACCAACTGCTCGCCGGCTTCGCGGTGCTGGGCCTCGCGCTTGCGGCCATCGGGCTCTACGGCGTGATCTCGAATCTGGTCGTGCAACGCATGCAGGAGTTCGGCATCCGGGTGGCGCTCGGCGCCCAGGCCGGCCAGGTGCGCTGGCTGGTGCTCGGCCAGGGTTTGCGTCTCGCGGGATACGGACTGGCCGCCGGATTGCTCGGCGCCTTCGGCGTCGTGCGTTTGCTCTCCGCCGTTCTTCCCGGGATGCCCGGCCAGGACTACGCCGTGCTGGCCGGCAACGTTGGCCTGCTCCTCGCCACCGCCGCCTTCGCCTGCTGGCTGCCGGCCAGGCGCGCGACCAAGGTTGACCCGGTCATCGCGCTGCGCGCCGAATAAATTTTCCAGACGACAACGGACCCTCAACCACGCAGCTCATGAAACACGCCCTCCGTTCCCTCATCAAATCTCCCGGCTTCACGCTCGTCGCGCTCGTCACCCTCGCCCTCGGCGTCGGCGCGAACACCGCGATGGTCAGCCTGCTCAATTCGCTGCTCTTCCGCGCCGCGCCCTATCCCGACTCCGAGGAAATCGTTCAGATTGTCGGCACCTCGCCGCAAAACGGCACCGACGGCATCACCGCGCCGCAGTTGCTCGAGATGCAGGCCGGCGCCGGCTGGTATCGGCACTTCTCCGGTTTTCTCTGGCGCGGCAACAGCCTCACCGAGCCCAACCAGCCCGCCGAGCAGCTGCTCACCATCGGGGTCGTCGGTGATTTTTTCCAGACCCTCGGTGTGCAACCGCTGCTCGGCCGCACGTTCACTGCGGAGGAATTGCACTCCAGCCAGCCGCGCACCGTCGTGTTGAGCTACCCTTTCTGGCAGCGCAAATTCAACGGCCGGCCCGACATCGTCGGTCGCACGATCCACCTCGACGGCGAGCTCAACACGGTCGTCGGGGTGATGCCGGCCTCCTTCGACTATCGCGTCTTCTGGGGCCAGATCGATCTTTGGCGCCCTTACGTCATTCCCGAGGAGCACCGCACCAATCACCAGAACCGCATGTTCAGCGCGATCGCGCGCCTGCAGCCCGGCCAGCACGCCGCCGATGTGCACGGGCCGCTCGACGCGCTCGCCGCCCGCTATGCGCGCGATTTTCCGCAGACCAATACCGGCCGGGGCCTCCGCGCCGTCACGCTGCGCGAAGCGACGATCAACGACACGGGCAGACGGCTTTTGTGGCTGCTGGTCGGCCTCTCCGGTTTCGTCCTCCTGATCGGTTGCGCCAATCTGGCCAACCTCCAACTCGCCCGCGCCACCGCGCAGACGCGCGACCTCGCCATCCGCGCCGCGCTCGGCGCCTCGCGCCGGCAGTTGATCCTCCACCAGCTCACGGAAAGTTTGCTGCTCGCGCTAGCCGGCGGCGCGCTCGGCGTGCTCGTTGCGCTCTGGGGCAACGACCTCCTCGAGCGTTCCATCAACATCGGCGGCGGTCCGGGGCTTCGCATCAGCCTCGATCCGGATGTCCTCGTCACCGCGCTGCTGGTATCGCTCGTCACCGGCATCGTCTTCGGCCTCGTGCCCGCGTGGTTCACGTCGCGCGCTGACGTCACCACCGCGCTCAAACAGCAATCGCGCAACAGCACCGCGAGCCGCTCGCAACAGCGCCTGCGCCAGGCCTTGATCGTCGGCGAGATCGCGCTCGCCCTCGTGCTCCTTGGCGGCGCGAGCGTGATGTTGCGCGGCTTCGATCAATTTCTGAAACGCAATCCCGGCTGGAAAACCGCGGGCCTCGTCACCGCCAGCGTCACCCTCCCGGACGAGGTTTACACCACGCTGGAAAAACGCCGCGCTTTCCAGCGCACGCTCGGCCAGCGCCTCCGCGCCCAGCCCGGCGTCGAGCAGGCCACGCTCGCCTCCACGCTCCCGCTTTTCTCCTACACGAGCCGCAACGTTGCCATCGAAGGCCAGACCGAGGGCGCCGCGCTTCAGCCGACCGCGCAACACGCGATGGTCACCTCCGATTATTTCGCGACGCTCGGCGTCCGTCTGCTCGCCGGCCGGCTCTTCCCCGAGGAGGTCAAACCCGACAGTCCCGACGTCGTCATCATCAACGAAGCGATGGCCCGCCATTTCTGGCCCGGCCAGAGCGCCGTCGGCAAACGCATCGGCGGCGGCACGCAGGCCAAGCCCATCTGGCACGAGATCATCGGCGTGGTCAGCGACGTGGAGTTTGTTGCGAACACCGCCGCGCCCGATACGCCCTTTCAGGTTTACCGCCCGTTCATGCTCGAACCGTGGAATTACCTGGAAATCGCCGTGCGCGGCTCTTCCCAGGAAACGCTCAAGGCTGCCGTGCGGCAAGCCGTCCGGGAAGCCGATCCCAACGTCCCGGCGCAAAATATCTACACGATTCCCGAGTTCCTGATGGTTGTTCAGCGCAACACCCAGCTCATCGGCCGTTTCCTCGGCCTCTTCGCGCTGCTCGGTCTCGGGCTCGCCGCCGTCGGCCTCTACGGCGTGATTTCAAATCTCGTCGCTCAACGCACCGCCGAGTTCGGCATCCGCCTCGCGTTCGGCGCGCGCACCGGCGACATTCTCCGGCTCGTCCTCGGCAACGGCGCGCGCCTCGCCGCGGTCGGCACCCTCGTCGGTCTCGCCGGCGCCTACGCCATCACGCGCCTGCTCGCTTCGTTGATGCCGCGCCTCGCCGACCTCGACCTGACCGCGCTCGGAACGGTCACGTTGCTGCTCTTTGCCGTCGCTCTCTTCGCGTGCTGGGTTCCCGCGCGGCGCGCCACGAAAGTCGATCCCCTCATCGCGCTGCGCTCGGAATAGTCTTTCCCGCTCCACCCCACGCCTCGCTCCCATGTTCGCCGATCTCAAATTCGCTCTCCGGAGCCTCGCCAAGAATCCCGGGTTCACCTGTATTTCCGTGCTGACCCTCGCTCTCGGCATCGGTTTGGTCACGATCCAGTTCAGCCTCGTCAGTGGCGCGCTTTACAAGGGGCTGCCCTTCGAGCGCTCCGACCGCATCATGGTCGTCGAGCGGATCAGCCCCAAGGGCCGCGGACTGCCCACCCCGGCGGCCGACTATCAATTCTGGCGCGAGCAACAAACGAGCTTTGCCGAGCTCGCGGCCCAAAGAAACGAACAGCTCGAAATCAGTGGCGACGGCCTTGAGGCCCGGAGCTACCGGGCGGCGGCGCTCTCGTCCGGCGTCCTCAAACTGCTTGGCACCCGGCCGGTGCTGGGCCGCTCCTTCACCGCGGCCGATGAGCAAACCGACGCCCCGATGGTCGTGCTGCTCGGCCACCACGTGTGGAAAAACGACTATGCCGCCGATCCCCGGATCGTGGGACGATCGATCCGGGTGCGCGGGGAGATCGCGACCATCATCGGCGTCATGCCGGAAGGCTTCGCTTATCCCATCAACGAATCGATCTGGACCAACCTGCGGCTGCCGGCTGCCGGCGCCCACGCCACCGGTGCGGCTCCTGCGGTCCACGTCATCGGCCGGCTTGGCGACGCCACGACGCTGGCGGCCGCCCGCGCGGAGTTTGATGTTCTTGTCAGCCGGACCGAGGAGACGCACGCCGGCGACAAGTCCGCGGAAGCCCGCGCCCGCATCCTGCCGCTGCTCGAAACTCTCAACTTGGGCGATATCACGACCCTCTTGTATTCGCTGCTGGGCGTGGTCGGCGGCGTGCTCGCGCTGGCGTGCCTCAATGTCTCCAATTTGCTCTCCGCGCGCGCGCTGGAACGCAGTCATGAGCTCGCCATCCGGTCGGCCCTCGGCGCCACCCGCCGCCGCATCGTGCAGCAGATGCTGGTGGAAAGCGTGCTGCTCTCCGTGGGCGGGGCGCTCGGCGGGCTGTGGCTGGCGGGCTGGGTGGTGCCGCTGCTGAATCGCGAACTGGCGGTCGGCTCCCGCCCGTTCTGGGTGGTGATCGACCTCGACTATCGGGTCCTGACCGCCACGGCCGGACTGACGCTGGGCGTCGGCCTGCTGGCGGGCCTGTTTCCCGCGTTGCGGTCGACTCGCGGAGCGGCCGGAGCGATGCTGAAAGAGGCCGCCGGCGGCACCTCGAACGTCCGCCTCGGCCGGCTCAATCGCACGTTGGTCACCGCCCAGGTGGGCATGTCCTGCGCCGTTCTCATTGCGACGAGCGTGCTGGTCGACGCCGCCCACAAGCTGGGCGAAGTCCGTGTGCCCTACAATCCCGACCAGGTGCTCAGCGCCCAGCTCCGCGTGCGCACGGGCGACCTGAATGATGATGCCAGTCGCCTCGCCTTCCACCGTGCCCTGCTGGCCCGCCTGCCCGGCCTGCCGGGCGTGGAATCGGCCCTGCTCACCGCCAGCTATCCGTTCTCCGGCGCGGGCACGATTCCCGTTGAGGCGATGGGTGCGCCGACTGTTGATGGCAAGACGCCCCCGCCGGCTTTCGTCAACCCGGTCAGTCCGGGATTTTTCAAGGCATTGCACTTCTCCCTTCTGGCCGGCCGCGAATTCACCGCGGCCGACGGCCCCGCCAGCGAACGGGTGACGGTCGTGAGCGAAAGTTTCGCCCGCCGCTACTGGCCCGGCCAGCCCGCCGTGGGCCAGCATGTCCGCGTGCACAGCGCCGATCCAGCCAAGCCCCAGCCCTGGCTCACCGTGGTCGGCGTGGTCACGGATTCCCTGCTGGACCAGTCGGACCGTCGTTACGGCATCCATGTGCCGCTGGCCCAGCGCCCCCCGGCCGATGCGGTTGTGCTCCTGGCCGCCGCGTCTGACCCGCGGCCGCTGGCCCGCCCGCTGCGCGACGCCGTGCGGGCGATCTCCCCCGACGTGCCGGTGGACCGCGTGTTTACCCTGGCCGAACGCAACGCCGACGACTTGCGGATCATCATGACATTCAGCCGGCTCGCTCTCACCTTCGGCGCCAGCGGACTCCTGCTGGCCGCAATCGGGATTTATGGCGTGACCTCATTCGCCGTGCAGCGGCGCACTCGCGAATTCGGATTGCGCATGGCCCTCGGCGCCCAGCCGGCCGATGTGCTCCGCCACGTTCTCCGGCAGGGTTTGAAGCAATGCGCCGCCGGGCTGGCGGCCGGCGGTTTGCTCGGCTGGGCGGCGAGCAAACCCCTCTTGGGGGTTACGGGCTCCGTGCTCGCGCCTCCGGGCGTGATGGTCTACCTCGCGCTCCTCGCCTCCGTGGGGACCGCTGTGCTCCTTGCCCTCTGGCTCCCCGCCCGCCGCGCGACAAAGGTGGATCCCCTCGTTGCGTTGCGCGCCGAATGATAATCAAGAGCGAGCATCGAGTAGTGAATTGAGAGCATACCTAACCACAGCCTGCCCCCCCAACCGCTCTGCCCGCTACCCGCTACCCACTACTCGCTACTTCTCACCCATGCTCTTCGACCTCCGCCTCGCTCTTCGCTCGCTCGCCCAATCCCCGGGTTTCACCGCCGTCTCAATCCTCACGCTCGCGCTCGGCATCGGCGCCGCCTCGGCCATCTTTTCCATCCTTCACTCCGTGGTGCTTTCGCCGCTGCCTTACCGCGATCCTTCCCGCCTCGTCTGGATCCTGTCGTCGCACCCCGAGCAGGGATTGACCGGGGTGGCGGGCGCCACCTACGAAGACCTGGCGTCGGCGAACCGGTCGTTCGCCGGCCTGGCCCTGCGCGGATGGTCCGAGGAAACCCTCACGCAATCCGGCGATCCGCAGCGGGTCGATGTGGTCCGCGCGACCGCCAGCTATTTCGACGTGCTCGGCGTCCCGCCGTTGCTGGGTCGCACCTGGCGGCCGGAGGAGGTTCGCGCGGGCGCAGCGCCGGTCGTGGTCCTCGGTCAGCGTATCTGGGAACGGCAGTTCGGCTGCGACCCGGCCGTGGTCGGGCGCGACATCATGCTGAACGACATCCCGCACCGCGTGATCGGCGTCATGCCCGGGTCGTTCCGCGATCCGCTCAACCGGGCGGCCGACACGCTGGTCTTCGCTCCCCTGGCCTCCGACGGACCGCAAACCCGCGACCGGACCGGCCGTTACTGGGGCGTCATCGGTCGGTTGAAGGACGGGGTGACGCTGAATGATGCCAACGCGGAACTCGCCGTCTTTGCCCGGGGACTCGAGCGCGACTTCGGCGACGTTTACCGCAACTGGGCGATGGAAGCCGTCGATTTGCGCAGCCAGATCGTGCGGGATGTCCGCACCGGCATCATTCTCGCCGCCGGCGCGGTCGCGTCTCTGTTGTTGATCACCTGCGCCAACATCGCGGGACTCGCGCTCGTGCGTGCCCTGACGCGCCGGCGGGAATTCGCCGTGCGCGTCGCGCTGGGCGCCTCCCGCCGGCAGCTCGTCCGCCAGCTGCTGGCCGAAAACCTGTTGCTCGCCTCCGCCGCCGGCCTGTTCGGCGTGCTCGCGGGCCGGGCCGGTCTGGCCGCGCTGCTCGCCAGTCTCCCGGATGGATGGCTGCCGCGGGCGCAGGAGATTTCACTGAACCCGGTGGTGCTCGCAGTCGCGCTGCTGGTCACCCTCGGCACCGCTTTGCTCACGGGACTGGCGCCCGCTTTCGCCGCCGCCCGCACTGACGCGTCGGACGCGCTGGCCGACGGCTCGCGCGGCTCGCCCGGCGTCAAATCGCGGCGCCTGCAATCCG